>NZ_JAVRBQ020000028.1:0-57758 GCF_034531215.2 Nostoc sp. ChiSLP03a | reverse complement strand
ATGTGAAGTTGCACATATCTTGATACCCCTAAATCCCCCTTGAAAAGGGGGACTTTGATAGATGTTTTTCCGGTTCCCCCCTTTTTAAGGGGGGTTAGGGGGGATCGAATTCTATGCAGCTTTATAAAAAATTGGTATAAGTTGTTTGTTTATATTATATATTTCAACAACAATTGAATATATTTTTATTCGTTGTGTTCTTTAACACCTAAAAAATTTTTAAATCACTTTTCCCTCAATACGTTTGGGTTAAGGGCTAATGGCAAAAATTTTGGGTTTTAAAGACGCGATAAATCGCCGTCTCTACAAGTGTTTTGGCCCGATCTTAACTGTATTGACTTTTGCCTACGTCTATTTTTTATAAATTAATTTACTATGGATTTTGTTCTACTTTTCTAGGCTCCAGCCCAAGGCTACGGCTACTTCAGCAGCTAATTCTAAAGGATTGAATGGTTTGGCGATCGCGCTAATCATTCCCATCTGATTATAGCGACGGCGATCGGAAGCTTGGATTTTAGCAGTTAACAAAATTACTGGAATCGCTTTGGTTAATGGATTGGCTTGTAACTTTTCAAAGGTAGTGATGCCATCCATCTCTGGCATCATCACATCTAATAAAATTGCATCTGGTTGGTAAGTCTCAGCTTTAATTATGCCTTCTTGACCAGAACTCGCAGTCACTACTTTCCAGCCTGCGACTGTTTCCAAGCAAATCTTGGCAACTTCTTGAATATACTGCTCGTTATCAACCACTAGAATTTGCTTTGTTGTCATCGCTGCTATCCTCTTGTTGGTTCGGGGTAATGCTCTGAAGTAATTTCATCACCCGTTGTTCAAATTCCTTGGTAGTTACACGCCCGTTGCTCAAAAATTCTGCATCTGGACTTAGTTGGCTATTTGTAGTTGGCTCGTAACTACTATGAACTAAGGGAATGTTGGAAGAGTCTTCTAAATCAGGATTTTGGAAAGCCCTAAATAATGGCAGAGTGACGTAACAAGTGCTACCTTCACCTAATGCACTTTCAGCCCAGATGCGTCCGCCGTGTTGTTGCATAATACTCTTGCAAATTGCCAAACCTAAACCAGTACCATCATGGTTACGTGAGTCTGAAGAGTCAACTTGTTGAAAGCGCTCAAAGATACTTTCAAGTTTGTCTGTTGGGATACCGCGGCCGGTATCTTTGACTGTCAACAAAACTTCATTTTCTTGTGGTTGCGCCCCCAACCAAACCGTAGATCCAGCAGACGAGAATTTAATGGCGTTACTCAATAGATTGGTCAATGTTTGGACAATGCGATCGGCATCTGCCAATACTTGGCCAGATATAGCAGAAACAGATACTTTCACTCCTGCTTTGTCAGCCAGAGGCTGCATGACATTTACTGCTTGAACGATCAAGTCAACAATATTGCAGATTTCTGGTTCCATCTTCGCCTTACCCGACTCGATGCGCTCAATGTCTAAGATGTCGTTGATTAAACGTACTAGGCGTTCGCTGCTATCAGTGGCAATTTGCAATAGGCGTTTTCCCTGCTCTGAGTTTGTTGTTAGCAAACCACTGGCTAGCATTCCTAGAGAGCCGTGAATCGAAGTTAAAGGTGTACGGAGTTCATGACTAACAACAGAAACAAATTCATCTTTCATGCGTTCAATTAGTTTGCGCTCTGTGATATCTCGTAAAATAACCGTATAAAATATTTCTTCAGCCATCTCTATTTTGGAGATAGAAGCCTCTGCTGGAAATTCAGTACCATCCTTGCGGCGTCCGTAGATTTCACGCCGTTCTCCCATCCGACGGGCAACATTGGGAGATTGACCAAAGTCAACCACATGTTGACGATGGGCTTGAAAAAAGCGCTGCGGTAAGAGTAAATCAAGTCCTTGTCCAATCACTTCCTGAGCCGAGTAGCCAAAAATCTTCTCTGCTCCTTGATTAAACAAAGTGATGCTTTGGAACCCGTTAATGGAAATAATTGCATCATCAGCAATATCTAAAATTCGTGCAAATCGAGCTTGAGAGAACCGTAATTCTCCTTGTGTCCGTTGACGTTCATCAAGTTGTGACTGCAACTGTTGATTCACCCGAATTAACTCAGCAGTGCGCTCTGCTACTCGCAATTCCAGTTCGTTGATGGCTTGTAAATTAAGAGATGAGCGAGGCAAAGAAGAATTCACTACCCTATCTTCCCCTGCTCCCCCTGCTTCCCCTGCCCCCCTGCCCCTCTGCTCCTCTGCCCCTCTGCCCCTCTGCCCCCCTGCCTCCCTGCCTCCCTGGACGACGCGCTGCCGCAATTTCATCCGTTCTAAGCGATTGACGATCCGGGTTACTAGTTCTGGCCCAACAATAGGCTTACTTACAAAGTCATCAGCACCAACGCTAAACACTTGATTTACCATCTCGGCATCGCTATGCACAGTTAGGAATAGAATGGGTAACTCACACCAGCGCGAATCGTTGCGTACTAATTGGCAAAGTTCTATACCATTTATATAAGGTAATTCCACATCCAGAATCAGCATATCTGGCGTAACTATTTCCAAGATTTCCCAGAACTGACGCGGATCTTCAAGAGCGATCGCTTTTAGTCCCCAAGGACTAAGTAAGGTTTGTAAAAATGCCTGAATTTGCGGATCGTCATCCACAACCAATATTTTAGTTTTTGCATCGAGGTCATTTTGCAGTGGTTGTGTGACTGTTTCTAAAACCTGTGGGGTTGGTGATGCAGATATTGCTACGTCGTTTCCGTCAATTTCCTGACGCAATAACTTTACCCAACTTTCGAGGTTGCTAATTTCAGATTGACTCAGAGTTTGACCAGAACTCAGTAAAAGTTCGATATTGCGTGCTAATTTTGAGCCAAGAGGCAAGCCAAAAGTGCCTAAAGATCCCGCCAAGGTATGCGCCTCTTTGACTGCAAGCGATCGCAAATCGGGATTTAAACTATTTTGGTTTAAAGTTGCGATCGCTTCCTCCAGCACCCTCACCTGCTCGTCTACCCGCTTTTGAAATCGTTGCCAAATTTCCGCAACTGCCATTAATGTTTGCTGTTGTGATTTGAGATTAGGAACCAAGGATTTTTCACAATCTAATTCCCCTCTGCCCCCCTGCTCCTCTGCCCCTCTGCTCCCCTGCTCCTCTGCCCCCCTGCTCCTCTGCCCCTCTGCCAGTGATTTCAGCCGATAGCCAATACCGTAAACGGTTTCAACCAAATCACTGGGCGCTCCTACAGCTTTGAGTTTGTGTCGTAACCCTTTGATATGGGTGCGAACAGCTTCTTCTTGTGGAGTGTCTTCATAACACCACAGATGTTCTAAAATCATGCTGCTGCTAAACACCCGACGAGTATTTCGCAAAAATAGTTCTAAAAGAGCATACTCTTTGGGAGTAAGTGCTAGCAGCTTTTCAGCATACATCACTTCACAGCTACTAGGGTCTAGCCGCAACCCACCATACTCCAGTACAGGTTGCGAGGTTACACCTCTGCGACGCAACAGTGCCCGAACACGAGCAATTAACTCTTCTGCGTCAAAGGGTTTAACTACGTAGTCATCTGCGCCTGCATCTAGTCCGATCGCTTTCTCATGACTACTATCGCACCCTGTCAATAATAATATTGGCATTTGCAGACCACTAGACCGAATTTGACGACAAAGACTAATGCCATCCAGTTTGGGCAACATTACATCTAGAAGGATTAAATCATAATCGTAAGTTTGAATATAATTCCAAGCAGTATCACCATCAGTGGCAACTTCAACCGCGTAGTTTTGGTTAGTTAAAACGCAGGTGAGTGAATATGCACTTAACTCGTCATCTTCGACAACTAAAATTTTCATGTTAAAAGCTTTCCAAGTTAAAATGGATATAACAGATAACAAGTAATAAATTTAAATGGCAAGTTTAATATAGTATCAATACTGATTTTTAAAACATCTTCCAAAAGGTCTATATTTGCGGTTCCCAATCATTAACAAATATCAATATTGATTAATTTTAACGAAGGCAGGAGGCAGGAGGCAGAAGGCCGTTTTTGTAACGGGGATTTATACCCCGCTTGCCAAACTTTTGCCTTAAAAGGCGAGATTTTAGACCCGATTGTTTCGATAAAACTGTCAATACGCTACAACAGAAAAAACCCTCTGCTAAACCTGTGAAAAAACGAGTAACCCTCACCTTCCCGAAACGCGCCGTGCAAATGCCAGTCACTTATGTACTGGCTAAAGAGTTCAACGTCGCTGCGAATATTATCCGCGCCCAAGTTGCCCCAAATCAAATTGGCAAATTGGTAGTGGAATTATCGGGAGACATCGATCAATTAGATGCGGCGATCGAGTGGATGCGATCGCGTAATGTTAATGTTTCTTCGACGTTAGGCGAAATTGCGATCGACGAGGATGTGTGTGTCCACTGTGGCTTGTGTACTGGGGTTTGTCCTACCGAAGCCCTCACCCTCCAGCCAGAGACATACAAGTTGACATTCACGCGATCGCGCTGTATCGTCTGCGAACAGTGTATCCCCACCTGTCCCGTACAAGCAATTTCTACTAACATTTAACAATCTAAAATCCCAAAACCAAGATTGAAATCAGGCCAACTTAAACACATCCGCCATTACACTATCATCACCCACCAGCCTACTTTTTGCTGGAGAATCATAAACTACCAATAGCGAAGGTATACCAGCTACATCCTGAAACAGCGTCATTCCCTCAGCGTGTTCTTCCCGATTCCCATAAGGAATATCTTGCACAAAATCGGGATTGCTGAAGACACTTTCTCGCATATTCACACCATTTACCCAGCGATAAACTTGCACGGGGCCATCTAAATCCATCGTTGGCCCAGCTAAAATCAACAAATCTCGATCGTCTACATACAAATCTCGAATTCCCAAACCATTCAACCAGATAAAATGCTTTTTATATAACTCCTGCAATTCTCCAATTTGCTTTAGTTTCATCAATCCAGGTGTAGAATCTTCTAACTCTATTTCCAGCACCACAGCCCAACCTCGCAATACAGGCCCGCGCAAACCCAGAAAGATGCGGTTTTGATAAATGCCTATTCCTTCAATATCAAAGCCATTATCCTTTCCGGGAATTGCTGCTTGAATAAACAAGCCTAAATGGGCATCATCTGCTAAAGCTGTCATCAGCAAATTACCCTGATTCGTCACCTCTAATTTACTGGCAGTCAATTGCACATCTGGCTTTTCGGGATGTGGGCAAGATGAGAATAGCTTACCGTCTATCAGAGGAATTCGTCCTAAAATGTAACGGTTAGGTTCTGATTCAATTTTTGCTAGCCTTTTAAAGTTTTTGGCATCTGTATTTTCGGGTTTGGATTTTTTACGTTTGTAGCTGTGAGAACCAACAAACCATAAGTAATTATCCGCGTAAGCCAGTCCTTCTATATCAATTTCTTCCTCTTCTGGTGCAGGTAAATCGATAAATTCTGCTACACGAAATTGTAGATGTTCTGTAAATTTATCAGTATCAATCAAAGAAAGACGCTCAATAGTTGAAGTTTCATCTGACCCTAACCATAAATACTTCTGATGTGTTAGTAGCAGTGCTGATAAATCTTCTCTATGCTCTTTAAAAGAATCTACAAAAGTCAATAAAACTTGATTTAACAAATGTAAGTTTGACATTTTAAATTATATTGATATTTACAAATATACTAGCCATGCTATTATAATATATAACTTGATGTGCAAAAAATCTAATTCTCAAAACTATAGCTTATATCAACTGAAGGTGATGAAATGATTGTAACCCTTTGATAGATATTGCATATTTATAAAATAAAATGCAACTATCAATAGTTATAAGCATAGCTAAGAATTCTCATACCTAAAAAAATCTCAAAAGTATATGTAACTTATCAAATAATCTTGTTATTATGCAATAACTTCGTCAGGTAATAATTCAGATAAATTATGAAATTAGCTACACAAAGTACAGTAAAAACTCTCGGTGACTACGCCTACCAAGCGATTGAAAAACACTTTAAGAAAACCTTGAAGTGGGAAAAATCAGTGAAGAAAGATGAAGATCCAGAAGCGCTGCACCAGATGCGAGTGGGAATGCGCCGCCTACGGACAGCGGTAACTCGGTTTGGGCTAGCAGTGGATTTGTCGAAACCAGTCAGCGATAAAAATATTGGTAAAATAGCTCGTCGTCTTGGTAATCTGCGAGATTTAGACGTACTTAAAGAAAGTTTGGAAAACAATTATAAACCAAACTTACCCCGCAAGGAACAGGAATCTCTGCAAACAGCTTTTACAGCTTTGGCGAAACAGCGTGAAGATGTAGAATCGAGCGTGCAGAAAACATTAAGCGATGAATCTTACAAGTCTTTAAAAGATGCATTGGATAAGTGGTTAGAGAAACCTACTTATCAACCTTTGGCATCTATTGCCATTCAGCAAGTACTACCAGACTTACTTTTACCAGAAGTGAGTAACTTCTTATTGCATCCAGGTTGGCTAGTTGGTACTGAAATTGTAGAATCAGAAGTGAAGATCCAGAAAAACTGGAAATCAAAAAAGATAGAAAAACAATTGACAACAGAAGGTGAAAATATTCATAGTTTGCGAAAAGAAGCTAAACGTATACGCTATCAAATGGAGTTATTTACTGACTTATATGGCGAATCTTACGAAGCTTATATTACAGAAGTAAAAAATATCCAAGAAATTTTGGGTACGATGCAAGATAGTGCCGTTTTAACTGACTGGCTTGGAGATGTATATAAATCAGAAATTCACACTAAGTTGCCCACCCTTGCTAATTTATTAACTGAAAATCGTTACCAGTCGTGGCAGCAGTGGCAACCTTTGCAAGAACGGTATCTTAAAACTGAAACCAGACATAGTTTTCATTTAACAATACTGCACCCACTTTCAGGAGTAATCAGTTAAAAGTTACTCTTTGTTGAGAAAAGATTGGACTAACAAATGGCAGTGTCAGTAATTACGTTCTTCACCATGCTCCTTAAACTTCTTGGCATTTGTCGGGAAAAGGGGGAAAGGTTTGTTATTTTCCTTTTCCCACAAGAGTGCAAAAAGAACTTTTGCAAGAGGTCTAGTCTATTTTGTGCAACTTCCCATTGATGACAAAAAAGCTGAAGTTGTAAAAGAAAGGGCAAGCGCTTCCACTAGCAGCTAATTTTCATGGCAATGTCTTACCTTGTTCCCAGCCTCCAGCTATTGGTGACAACTTAAAGTGTGGTTTGCTAAACCATTAGGAGAGGGGCTGGGGGAGAGGTCAAAATAGCACTCGTCGAACTCACGTTAAATAACTATATACTCAGTAAATAATTAATTTGCAATACTTAATGTTTGAAAAACTAATAATTAGTTTTTCGTGTTATTGTGATTTCCAGCACATCTTTTTTTGTATTTATTGTGTAGGCTCTATCTGGTAAGTAAAATTACTAGATAAATTTATGGTGATTAGAGCGCCAAGCAGCAGAATTCCTAATTCTGCTGTGGTATTAACCTGACTTACAGTTCGGTTATTTGATTTTTGAGCAATTAGTAGGTAACTGAACGGCAAGTTACTAGAAAAGCTTTGCATGACGACATTGAGTGTCTAGCAAGAGGTGAATGCCTCCCTTTTGTAGCAGTAGTAATCATAACTGGCGTAGCGCAAATCAGCCATACCGAGCCTAAGCTTTCTCCACGAGACGCTCCGCTAACGCACTATAAGCAAAGAAAAATATATGAGTACAACACGCAAAATTCGTTTAGGTGCATTCATTCAAGCCACCGGACACCATGTCTCTGCTTGGCGACACCCCGATTCACAAGCAGATGCGGGACTGAATTTTGAGCATTACAAAGAAATTACCCAAACCGCCGAACGCGGCTTATTCGATGCAGTTTTCTTGGCAGATAGTCCAGGAGTCTGGGGCGGCGCTCCAGAAACTCAGCATCGCAATGGTAAAATTGCCCATTTTGAGCCTGTCACCCTCTTCTCGGCCTTGTCGTCTGTAACTCAAAAAATCGGCTTCATTTCCACCGCTTCGACCACTTATGAAGAACCCTACACCTTGGCACGTAAGTTTGCCTCATTGGACTATTTGAGTAAAGGCCGGGCCGGATGGAATGTAGTCACTACAGGCAATGAGAATGCTGCACGTAATTTCGGGCTTGAGCATCACCCAGAACACAGCCAGCGTTATGAACGCGCCGAAGAGTTTGTGGAAGTGGTGAAAGGTCTATGGGATAGTTGGGAAGACGATGCTTTCATCCGTGACAAAGAGTCTGGTGTATATTTCGACCCGGATAAACTGCATACATTGAACCACAAGGGCAAATATTTTTCTGTAAAAGGCCCTTTAAACGTTGGTCGTCCGCCCCAAGGTTATCCGGTGATTGTTCAGGCTGGAGCCTCGGAATCGGGACGAGACTTAGCTGCACGCACTGCCGAGGCGATTTTTACCGCCAATCAAACCCTAGCTGATGCCCAGGAATTTTATGCTGATATCAAAGGTAGGCTAGCACAATATGGGCGATCGCCAGACGATCTTAAAATCATGCCTGGTGCTTTCCCAATCATTGGCCGGACTGAATCAGAAGCTCAAGAGAAGTACGAATTCTTGCAATCGTTAATCCATCCCGATGTGGCCTGGGGAATTTTAAAGAACTATTACAAGGGTGTGGATTTGTCGAAATATTCTTTAGATGATGTGGCTCCCGAACTACCCAGCGACACCAACACTAACAAAAGTCGTCTCAAACTAGTTAGAGATTTGGCTACTCGTGGGACTCTCACGCTGCGTCAGTTGTATCTTTCTCTTGCTACTGCACGAGGTCATCGCACCATACTCGGGACTCCCGAAACCATTGCCGACCAACTAGAAGAATGGTTCAACAACGGTGCAGCCGATGGCTTTAATATCATGCCGCCAATCCTTCCCACAGGATTGGATGAATTCGTTAACTTAGTCGTTCCCGTTCTCCAGAAACGCGGACTGTTCCGTACTGAATACGAAGGCAGTACTTTGCGCGAAAACCTGGGATTGCGTCGTCCGGCTAATCGTTTTGCTGCTAAACAACTAGATGAAAGATTGGTGTTGGCGTAAATGATTTTTCATATCTGCACTGTGTTGATAGTGCTGTAGTGTAAATGAATTTTTCACGGATGCTTATGCCATACCTTTTAAATTGCACTTTCTGTAGATCGCCACCTACAGACAATTGTGGAGAGACGCGATTGTGGAGATTGTGGAGAGACGCGATAAATCGCCGTCTCTACAAGAAATGTATTTGTCAATAGCAGCATTGGATGCTGAAAAAACCTGTAATTTTTGTTGTAGGGAAGGAAAAAACATGACTGAATATAGCCGATTGAAGACCTCACGTTCCGCCGCAATCAGAGCAACCCTTGATTATCCAGTAATCGACACCGATGTTCACACCAATGATTTCACGCCAGCTTTTGAGGATTACATCGCTAAGTACGGCGGTGTGAAACTTGTAGATGAGTTACGCAAGACGGAAGCCTCGCGCCTCAACTCCAAGAGCAACGGTAAAGATTGGTATCAACAAACTCCTGAAGAACGTCAATACAACCGCACAATCCGATCGCCTTGGTGGGCTAGAGTTACTAAAAACACATTGGATCTCGCTACCTACACCCTTCCCGGACTGCTCTATGAGCGTCAGGCAGAACAGGGATCGGACTATTCGGTGCTGTTTCCTAACAATGTTTTGGCACCAGTTGGAGCGAGTGCAGAGAATCGTCAAGCACTGCAACGGGCGGTTAATCACTATCATGCTGATATTTACCGGAAATATAGCGATCGCTTGACACCGGTAGCTGGTATTCCCTTAACTACTCCCCAAGAAGGCATTGAGGAGCTAGAATTTACAGTGAAAACACTGGGTTTAAAAGTGATTAATATTACTGGCGGTGTGAAACGGCCAATCAAAGCGATCGCTGATAAATATCCAGCTGATAAATTCCCCGAAATCGCCAAGTATGCTTCTTATATCGACTTTTACGGACTAGATAGTGAATACGACTACGATCCTTTCTGGGCAAAGGTCGTGGAACTTGGCGTACCCGTCACCACCCATTACGGCAGTCAGGGTTGGACTGGCCGCTCCTCCATCAGTAACTACATGAACAACCATATCGGTCACTTCGCCGATGGTTCGGAAGCATTTGCGAAGGCGCTGTTCTTCGGCGGTGTTACCAAGCGTTTTCCGCAGTTGCGTGTAGCAATGCTGGAAGGCGGCGCAGATTGGGGTGCGCGTGTCTACATCCATTTGGTAGATCGGTTCTTGAAGCGCAATATCAAGGCACTGGAAAACTACAATCCAGCGTTGACGAATTCTGATGAGTTGTTTGAAATATTTGAGCGCTACGGTGCAGAAGTTACTCAAGGGTATTCCCTCGATAAGGATGAATTGACCAAGACTGTACTGGGAGCTTCATTCAGCCGTCATAGCCGAGCGCCGATTGGTAGCGAATTGGACGATTTTGCCGCCGCAGGTATTGAAACAATTGAAGACATCCGCGATCGCTGGGTGAACAGTTTCTTCTTTGGTTCCGAGTCAGACGATCGCACGATCGCTACAGCATTCAATGACAAAGCTAATCCCTTGGGAGTCAAAATCAACGCCATCTATTCCTCCGATGTTGGTCACTGGGATGTACCAGACCTCACCTCCCCCTTAGCTGAAAGCTGGGATTTGGTACAAGAAGGCGTCCTGACCGAAGCCGACTTCAAGTCCTATGTATTCGCTAATCCCTACAAGTTTTACACCCAAGCTAACCCCGATTTCTTCAAAGGTACAGCGATCGAATCTAAGGTAGGTAAGAGCGAATTTCAACAAGTGGACAAGAGCCTAGTAGTGGCGTAAAAGGTGAGATTGGGGAGTGGGGGAGATGAAGAGGACAAGGGGGACAAGGGGGACAAGGGAGAATTATTAAACAAGTTTCTTCTTTATCTCCCCCCTCTTCCTTGTCTTTTACCAATGCCTCATGCCCCATGGCCCATGCCCAAATTAAATTAGGAGTCATAACAATGCCTGTTGAACAACGCTCTCATAACACTAACAATGGTTCCTTGCCTTATCTGTTCTCGCCTGTTTCTAACAATGCCAACAAACCTGCACCCTTAGTACTTTTTCTGCATGGAGGACGCGATCGCGGCACGGATTTGAATGTGCTACTGAAATGGGGTCTACCTCGTTTCGTAGATTCATCCGACTCGTTACCTTATGTCTTCGCTGCACCCCAAATTCTGCCCGAACAGACTTGGGTAGATCGAGCAGACGATGTGCTTGCTTTGCTTGATGAACTGATTGTTTCCCAACCCGTCGATCCAGGGCGGGTGATATTGGCTGGGTTCAGCTTAGGCTCGGCGGGTATCTGGCATATCGCTGCTTTACATCCCGATCGCTTCGCAGGTTTGGTACCTGTGTCTGGACGTGTACCAAAAACATTAACAGAAAGCGAACTAGCTGCACTCAAAAACATTCCCGTTCAGATATTTCAAGGTGGACAGGACAAAAATCTGCCGATTGAGGATACGGAGCATTTTGTTGAGCGTTTACGCAAAGTCGGGGGGAAAGTCGATTTGACAATATTGCCCGATGGCGATCATTTTATTGCAGATGAAGTATACGGCGATCCGAAGTTACAACAGTGGCTAATTTCCCAGAACCGTCGTGAAATTTCTGTAGTCGCTTGAGGTGAAATGTTCAAAAACTAACTTGCAATATTCTCTGAGGTAGGCAGCGTTCTGCCTGCCTAACATAACAATATATTAATATCTTCTAGTAGTTTGCCAACCCAAAAATGCGGATGAAGGCTGGGGAAAGGTTAAAGGTTAAAGGGGAAGGAATAAAACAGCTTTAACCCTTACCCTTTTCCCGACTTGCGTCACGAAAGCGAACTACTAGAATCATGGACATAATGCTTCTCAAGCCAAAACCGAATTTTTTCGGCAAAATTTAGTTGAATTATGTCAGATTCTCGCAAAGAAATCAGAATTTGTTTTATTGGTGAATCCTTTGTCAATGGCACAGGCGATCCAGAGTTTCAGGGTTGGACAGGTAGAGTGTGCCGCAATGCTGAGTCAAGAGGATACGCTATCACCCATTACAACTTGGGGGTGCGGGCAGAGACAAGTCGGTATCTCAAACAACGTTGGTACTCGGAAGTCTCCTATCGTCTCCCAAAAGAATCTGATGGTCGAGTAGTGTTTTCTTTTGGGGCAAACGATTCAGGATGGGCGGGTAAACAGCAAGGAATCGAAATTTCAGAGTCGATCGCAAATGCTCGCAGTATCTTAAGCCAAGCAAAGCAACTCTATCCGATTTTGATGGTTAGTCCGCCACCCTGTGGTGATGTCGATCAAGAAAAAAGAAATCAAATTCTTGCAAATCTCTCACAGGAATTCGCATTGGTTTGTAATGAACTAGATATTCCATATCTTGATGTGTTTTCTCGTTTGCTGAAGTCACCCATTTGGCTAGCAGAAGCAAAAGCCAATGACGGCGCTCACCCAAAAGCTGATGGTTATGCACAATTTGCTGCGATCGTCCAAAACTGGGAAGGTTGGTTAAATTGGTTCACACCTTAAAAATACCGACATCGTTATCTTATTGGCTAATTATGGCTGAGTTGATATATATCGCATAGGGTTTTAGTTTGGCGTTAGCGAAGCGCACGTCGCATTCTATTTAAAAATTTTCACACTTTCTCAATTAACAATATCTCTATGACCTTACCAACTACTAATCTTGGTAAAACTGGATTGACCGTTTCGCGTCTTTGTCTCGGTACCATGACCTTTGGTTTACAAACCGACGAAGAAACTTCTAGGCAAATCCTCGACACCGCCGCCGATGGCGGAATCAACTTTTTGGATACAGCCGACGTTTATCCCCTTGGCGGCGGACTAGCTACTGCGGGACGCACCGAAGAAATCGTTGGGCGCTGGCTCAAAGGCAAACGCGAACATTTTATTTTGGCTACCAAGTGCGTTGGTCGAGTTGGCCCTGCACCTTGGGATCGGGGGGCTTCCCGAAAACATATTTTAGATGCGATCGATGCTTCCCTGCGACGGTTGGAAACTGATTATATCGACCTGTATCAGTTGCACTCCGATGATGCTTCAACTCCCCTTGATGAAACTTTGGAAGCGCTGGATGCAGTGGTTAGTGCTGGTAAGGTGCGCTACATCGGGGTTTCTAACTTCTTAGCCTACCGACTTGCTCGCGCTTTGGGTCGTGCTGAGACGCGCAATCTAACCAAGTTCGTCTCAATTCAGCCCCGTTACAACCTGTTATTCCGCGAAATTGAGCGAGAACTATTACCCCTGGCGAAAGAAGAAGGATTGGGTGTAATTTCTTACAATCCTTTGGCGGGTGGTCTACTTACGGGTAAACACAATTTTACTCAAGGCCCCACATCAGGTACGCGTTTTACGTTAGGTGCTGCCGCAGAACGTTATCAAGAACGCTACTGGCGCGATCGCGAATTTAATACTGTTGAAGATTTACGCACGGTAGCGGAACTCGCCGGATTGTCCCTCACCACCTTAGCAGTGGCTTGGGTTTTATCTAATCCGATTATCACTGCCCCGATCGTTGGCGCTAGCCGTCCAGAACAACTTGCTGACAACCTCAAGGCGGTAGAAGTAAAACTTGACGACAATTTGAAACAAAAGTTAGACGACATAACCGCCGAATACCGAAGAGGAGATTCTCTTCGTTAGAAACTAGGGACGCAACGAATAACAAATGACAAAAAAAGCTAGACAATCTAAATCCTTTCAACGTGCCCCTGATGCACCAGATTTGCCATCAACTCCATTCAGGTTCATTTGCTATTTCGTTAACCAGTTTCGCTGGTGGTATGTGCTAGCAGTTATCTTGGAGATTATACACGCAACTTGCGGGATTATGTTGCCTTATGCTATTGGCGAGATCATCCGGGGCGTGACGCGATCGACAAGCGACAGCAAGCCCATTTTTGATGCCATGAAGCAACCCTTGATGTTGTTCATCGGCTTGAGTGTCGGTGAAGTGGTATTTGGGCGCTCGGCTGGACTCTTGCAAACGATTCTCCATCCCATCCACCGACAGCACATTGTGCGATCGCTATATGCCTATTTACAGCACCATTCACATCGCTATCTGAGCAGCAGTTTTTCTGGGGCATTGGCACATCGGATTAGCGAAACTTCTCTGGGTGTTACCCAGACGATGCAAATGATGATTACTGAATTTATGCCAGTAATTGTTGTGTATTCCGTTGCCACGACAATACTGTATCGCGCCTATCCTCCACTGGCTGCACTTGTGGGAATATGGGCAGTTCTTTTCATCAGTATTTCGTTTTGGCTGGCTACTCGCTGCCGATTTTATTCCCGGAAAGCCGCAGCCGCCAGAAGTGAGACAACTGGCATCATTGTAGATACAGTCACAAATCTCACTAGTAGCCGACTGTTTGCTCGCTTTGGTTTTGAACGACGCTATTTAAATGAGCAATTAAGGCGCGAACTCAAACACGTGAGAGAATCCAACTGGTACTCGGAGCGAATTCGCTGGTTTCAGTTCATCTCAGCAGCTATTCTAAAAATTAGCATTTTATATTACTCGCTCTCTCTCTGGAGTCAAGGAAAGATCGCTGCTGCTGACTTCGTTGTTGCAACCAGCCTGTCGCTATTGATTATCAGTGAAGCCCGGAATTTGAGCCGCCGCTTTCTAGAATTTTTTGAACATGTTGGGAATGTCGCCAATGGTGTTTTAACTATTATTCAACCCCACGAGTTAATCGATCGCGAAAAAGCGATCGCCCACCCAATCACCCAAGGTAAGATTGAGTTTCGGCGGGTGAATTTCAACTACACAGAAGAGAAGAAAGTTTTCAACAACCTTTCTGTCACCATCCAAGCGGGACAGCGTGTCGGATTGGTGGGCTTGTCCGGCTCTGGAAAATCCACCTTTGTCAATCTGATTTTGCGTTTATTCGACCCACAATTTGGACAGATTATCATTGATGGGGTCGATATTCGAGATATGACTCAAGATGCCTTACACGCTCAAATCAGCTTAATTCCCCAAGATCCGTCTCTGTTCCATCGCACTTTGCTAGAAAATATTCGTTACGGACGCTTGGATGCAACCGATGAGGAAGTGATGGAAGCTTCGCGAAAGGCTCATGCTCACGATTTCATCGTCCAAAGCAAGGATGGTTACAATTCTCTGGTAGGCGAACGTGGCGTTAAGTTGTCTGGGGGGCAAAGACAGCGCATTGTTATCGCGCGCGTAATTCTCAAAGATGCGCCGATTCTGATTTTAGATGAAGCCACCTCTAGCCTCGATTCAATTACCGAAAAAGCGATCCAAGATACCCTCGACTTAGCAATGAATGGCAAAACGGTGATTGTGGTAGCTCATCGATTATCTACCATCGTCCATCTAGATCGGATTTTGGTGTTCGACAAAGGTCGAATTATCGAAGATGGTTCCCACGCAAAACTGCTGGCACTCGGCGGCGCTTACTATAGATTATGGAAAATGCAAGCAGGTGGATTTCTACCGGAAAATCTCGACGAGGAACGCATTCGCGAGGTTCGCACTGATGCGGATAACGTCGAAAAGGGAATGATTGCTTGACAGGTTGAAGCTGGACTTGCTGACATCATACTCATTGTAACTTTTAAGGATAACTGGAGAAGGATCGCTCTCCCAAACCAATCAAGCAAACGCGATTCCTGCGGACAGCTTCGCTAACGCCCTTCCCCACAAAACCCAAAATGCGATCGATTACTCCTCACTATTGATTATTGTCTCCTTCAATTCCTCCACTGTTGTCCCTGATATCTTCGCTACCTCCCTCAATAAATCCTCATCCTGGGTAGTTTGATAAAAACGGGCAAGATTACGCAACGAAATACCCAAACCATGCTCGTCATTAAACTCAGTTGTAATTACCAAATCTTGTAGGTAATTGGCTTTTGCTTTCTCTAACTCTCCTAATTCTTCTGCTACTTTCCCAAGCTGATAGTAAGTGCTAGCACTGGAATAGCGATCGCCAAATTCGATATATATTTCCAGGGCTTGTTGATAATAATCCCGTGCCTGGTCGTATTGGCGCAACTCTTCGGCAACCCTTCCCAACTGGTGGTAAATCCTAGCAGAGTTATAGCGATCGCCAAATTCAATTGCGATTTCCAGAGCTTGTTGATAATAATCCCGTGCCTGGTCGTATTCCCGCAACTCTTGGGCAACGATTCCCAAATTGTGGTAAGTGCTAGCACTCGAATAGCGATCGCCAAATTCGATATATATTTCCAGGGCTTGTTGATAATAATCCCGTGCCTGATCGTATTGGCGCAAGTCTTGGGCAACGATTCCCAACTGGTGGTAAGTGCTAGCACTCGAATAGCGATCGCCAAATTCGATTTTGATTTCCAGGGCTTGTTGACAATAATCCCGTGCCTGGTCGTATTCCCGCAACTGTTGGGCAACGATTCCCAAATTGTGGTAAGTGCTAGCACTCGAATAGCGATCGCCAAATTCGATTTTGATTTCCAGGGCTTGTTGATAATAATCCCGTGCCTGGTCGTATTGGCGCAACTCTTCGGCAACGATTCCCAAATTGTGGTAAGTGCTAGCACTCGAATAGCGATCGCCAAATTCGATATATATTTCCAGGGCTTGTTGATAATAATCCCGTGCCTGGTCGTATTCTCGCAAGTCTTGGGCAACGCTTCCCAACTGGTGGTAAGTCCTAGCAGAGTTATAGCGATCGCCAAATTCAATTGCGATTTCCAGAGCTTGTTGATAATAATCCCGTGCCTGGTCATATTTGCGCAACTCTTGGGCAACATATCCCAACTGGTGGTAAGTGCTAGCACTGGAATAGCGATCGCCAAATTCGATATCTATTTCCAGGGCTTGTTGATAATAATCCCATGCCTGGTGGAACTGTCGCATATTCAGAGAGACATTACCTAAATAAAACAAGGAATTGGCGACAGCGGGACGATTTTTCTGCTCTTTGGCAATATCTAAAGCTTGTTGATGATAGCTGTTTGCACTTTCAAACTGTCGTTGCTGCTGATAGCTTTCACCTAACCGATTAATGACTTCGATTTGTAAGGAATAATCAGGAAATTGCTTGGCAATTTTCCCAGCTTTTTCTAAATACTCTCTAGCTTGGATTGGTTTGCGCTGACTTAAATATGCTTTGCCCAATTCATTTAAAATATTACTGCAATTGCGGAGATGTTCTGGGCTGGGTATTTCTCCAGTTGGGTTATATTCCATCAACAAGCCATGTAATAAATCGATACGTTCTTGTTGTTCTGGTGTTGGTAAGCGTTCTATATTTATGTCTGCATTCAGAGTATTGGCAATTGCCCTCTCTCTACTCAATTCTGTAGTTTTAAAGCGAAATAAACCTGATTTCCAAGCCCAAAAATCAGGTGCAAATTTTGCTAACCGCGAAATCGCATAATCTGGCAAGATAAATAAAAGCGGATGGGGTACGGTTTGACGATAAGAATCGCGGACGAAGTTTAAATCCTGTAGAACTGGTGGATAATCACCAAAGACACCAATTGATTTTTCTAAATTCCGAATTAATAAAACAAGTTTTTTATTTGTTTCTTTAGTAATTTTGGCTAATTGCTCCACCAATTCATCCCGCAGAAATCGCAAATTATTCTCAGGAAAATCTAAAACCACAAATTGGATTTCTTCACATTGAGGATTCTGTTCCAATCCAGCAATTAATAAATCTATATCAGGTGTAAAGTTAATTTCAATAAAACCTAACGTAAATTTTTCTGCAAAATCGACAAATGTCACCAATTCAGCAAATTCATCTTTATTATAGGCAATAAATTTACCTATTTCCGCTTGAAGTTCACTGTTTTTGTGCTGATTGGAGAGCTTGTTGGAAGAACTCATTTCGCTTCACCACTGGATTTGGATAATTCCACCGTTTATCACCGTTATATTCCAATACGGAAGTATTAAATAACATTAATTGTCCAATTTCATCTTTGCTGACATTTTTAGTTAAGCAAACCTGAGCCAAATGAGCGTAATGTTCTTCAGGAATAAACCGCTCAAAACTAAATTGTTGCTGTTTAACTGCATATTCTATATCTTCGGAGATAATCTTTGCGTGTTTTCGGGTACTCGCTGTTTGACATGCAGAGCGCATCATTTGCATTAACTGGCGCACATGTCCACCACTTGCTTTTGCTAGTTCTAATAATTGATTACGGCTCTCGAAAATTGCATCAATATCAACCCGCTTTTCAATTACACTTGCCATCGCATCTAAGCCCGTCTGATTATAATCTAAATCGCATTTATGCCGTTCAAATTCATAGATATTAATCATCGGCACAATATGAGGATTACCATCAAATTGATTTAGGGGATTTTTCGGCGAACAAAGAATTGAAATTGGTACTGTATAAATAATTGTACAATTTAATTCCTGCATCTGAGCCGCATAATCAAAGAACAAATGTTCTGCTACCACAGGAGGAACCCGATCCAAATTATCGAAGATAATTAATAAACCTTTACACTCAGGAAATTTTTGTCGCAATTTTGTGTAAGCGTCGATTAATAACAGATTAGTATCAGATTTGAGGCGAGATAAATCTTTTTCTAGAGTTTGCCGAATAGTTGTCTTTTGCTTGTCCGAGCCTTTAATTTGTGCCAGCAATTTCACCATTAGTTTGGCAAGAAATGGCGCTGTAGGGCTGAGAGTTGCTTCTGCCTCAACGTTGACTGATTTTTCGACACTTTGCTCGTTTTCTTGAGTAATGTCTTTAAACCATGATTCAAAACTTTTTAATAAATCTTGATTAAAAGTCAAACCTAATTTTCGTAATTCAAATTCAACTTGTTTAATTACAATCAAATATAAATCTGTATACCGGGTATCATTAATATCTGTCTCTTCGTTTGCTTCCAAATAAATAACCCGATAATTGTTTTCCCAAAGACTCTGAATTTTTTTTAACTCCGTACTTTTTCCACAACCGCGATGTCCGGTAAATAAAATTGTTGTAAAATCACCTGCTTCTTGAAAATCCAAAATTGTACTGACATTATCAATAGCCGAAGTTTTCCGCACCAGCGACAGATCGACATAATACCGTTCCATTTCTGCTGGTTCAAGCGGCTCAACATTACAAGCCAAAAAAGCCGCTTTAAGAGTATTTGCACGCTGAAAACTTGAGTGAGGCATTCTTTTGAGCAGATAACAATCACCAACTTTTAAATTTTAAGCGATCGCCCATCAAATTTAGCAAATACAGCTATAGGACTCATAAAACTCCGCGCGGAAGTTCGGAAATTAGTTATGATTCCTACAATCATTGCACCCCAAAGAGCCAAAGCTATGCTTTGTCTCCCCTTTTCTTGGTATCAACACTCGTAACTCGCTTAACCTTGAACACTAGTTGCCAAAATTGAAGCGTTTGCAACAATTACTTGTTCATGTATAAGAAAGGTTTAAGTATTTCCAAGAAAGGTATAAGCAGTTGCTGCAAAGACTTCATACTTTGCAACAATTACTTGTTTATGTATAAGAAAGGTTTAAGTATTTCCAAGAAAGGTATAAGCAATTGCTGCAAAGGTTTCATGCTTTGCAACAATTACTTGTTCATGTATAAGAAAGGTTTAAATCATTGCAACAATTGTTGTAATGAACTTATGAGTTGCTTTATAGTGCGTCACTTCGGCTACGCTCAGGACAAGCTCAGTGAGCGTCGTAGATATCGCAAACCGTCTCCATGAGCATAGCTTGGCGCAGACAGCATCAATTCTCGCTAATTACTGCTGTAAGTCAACCTGGTACAAAAACAGAAAGAGGTATATCCCAGTTTTATTTTGTACTGAGAGAATAACTGTCATGGCGATCGCGCAGCGTGTCCCAGACAAGCAATTGCATGGACTAGTTCTTAGTTGGAGATTTTGCGATTGCTTCGCTTCACTCGCAATGACATACAAAAAAGTGGGATGCTCTTAGAGGATGTTTGAAAAGTTTTATTCTCGGTAACAAAACGTTCTAGATCCCCCTAAATCCCCCTTAAAAAGGGGGACTTTGATTCCGGTTCCCCCCTTTTTAAGGGGGGCTAGGGGGGATCGATTAGTGCCTAAAATCACAGCCAACCACTTTTCAAACAACCTCTAATAATTATCTCACCTCATCGTGTGTGCCTGCGATCGCAATTAGTGAGAAAGATTGAATTTACATTAACAGTGTTGTTGTTTTTTGAACAGTGACAACAGCAAACACACCAGTCCCATTACTAACAATGGCACTGAAGAAGTAGGTTCTGAGACAGGCTGAGGGTTTTGCACAGGCTGATAATTGGTAAAATTTCCTTGAATTGGGCTGAGTGATGCCAAAAGTTGCTCAATATCACTAGATATATTGGTGTCATTACCAACACTTTTAGAAGAGATCAGGCGGTTGAACGTTTGGCTACTCGATTTATCAAAATCTCCTGTGAACCCAAGAAAATTTTGACCTATTTTACCTATCAGAGAGTCAATCAGATTGTTAACATCAGTTTTTATCCCAAGTGGGGATAACTTTAAACTGCTGAGATTATTGACGTTTCCAATCGTTGTATTGTCAGTCTTTGTTAACCAATTGCCATTACCAATAATTTCATTTCCATTGGTAAAAACCCAGTTCCCATTACCAATAATTGTATTATCTTTACCAAAGTCCCAATTACCGTTTCCAATGGTTGCGTTGTCACTGCCAAAGTGCCAATTACCATTACCTAATGTTGAATTATTACTGCCATCGTCCCAATACCAGTTGCCA
The DNA here is from genome assembly GCF_034531215.2 of Nostoc sp. ChiSLP03a. NCBI lineage: Bacteria > Bacillati > Cyanobacteriota > Cyanophyceae > Nostocales > Nostocaceae > Nostoc > Nostoc sp. ChiSLP03a. The sequence continues at coordinate 36,910 of NZ_JAVRBQ020000028.1, read as the reverse complement.
TTACCAAGAGTTGTGTTACTCTTTCCAAATAGCCAGTTGCCATTGCCGATGGTTGTGTTGTCATTATTAAAGTTCCAGTTACCATTGCCAATGGTTGCGCTGTTACTGCCATTATCCGAGTTAAAATTACCAATAGTTGCGTTATTACTACCAGAGTCCTTATTACCATTCCCAACCGGTGCGTTGCTCTGATTAAAGGTTTGGCTACCTGAATTAGATGTATTTCCACCGTTACTAAAGGGTATATTGTTACTAAGGACTTCTTTCAACGGATCGAAAGGTGATTGTTGAAGCAGACTTCCCGCACTTGCGATCGCATTACCACCACCTGGAATCGCATTACCACCGCCTGCAAATGGGTTACTACCACTTGCAAATGGGTTACTACCACCTGCAAATGGGTTACTACCGCCTGCAAATGGATTACCACCGCCTGCAAATGGGTTACTATCACCTGCAAATGGGTTATTTCCTTCTGCAAATGGGTTAGTAGCGCCACTTGGAATCGCATTACCGCCTGCAAATGGGTTAGTAGCGCCACTTGGAATCGGATAACCACTGTTTGCAAAAGGATTACTACCTCCTGCCAATGTGTTGTCAATACCTTTGAAAAAGTTATCACCTAAAATTGACTTTAATCGATTGAAGATTAATTGCTGAAGCCCACTGCCAGCATCGCCTGCAAACGGGTTAATACCGCCACCTGGAATGGAATTGTTACCGTTACCTAATAACAGATTGCTACCCGTCAACGGGCTACCTTCAGGAGACAAACTGCTATTGGTAGCAAAGGAACCAACGCTGTTAGGGACACCTGCACTTAAGGGATTAACTCCACCATTAAAGGGATTGACAGCAGACTCTTCCATTGGCACTAATTTTCCTATTTTTAGTTAAAAAGTTATGGAGACTTCAGTACTTCTTATAAGAATTATGAATTTGCTAAACCCAAAATATCTCTAAAATAAAGGCTTTAATCATTTTCCTGTCAAACTAACAGAAAATATTGCTTAAATCCTTAGCTGTAAAGAGTTCCAGGACGTAAAATAGCAAACTAGTACAATAAGGCAGAAGGCACATCACCGATAATACACGCTTTTGAGCTTTATCGAATGATATGTTTATTTGCGCCAAACTGTACTAGCATACTATGTACTGAAAGAACTCATTATTATTCCCTCTATTTATCTGCTCATTTTTGCAAGGATTCTATTAAGCGAACGAGATTCATTGACCACCAAATGATGGAATTCCTCCTCCACTAACACCACCAAATGATGGGATTCCTCCTCCACTACCACCAAATGATGGGATTTCTCCACTACCACCACCAAATGATGGGATTTCTCCACTACCACCAAATGATGGAATTCCTCCTCCACTAACACCACCAAATGATGGGATTCCTCCACTACCACCAAATGATGGGGTTCCTCCACTACCACCAAATGATGGGGTTCCTCCACTACCACCAAATGATGGGATTTCTCCATCGCCCAGTTCCTTATCAAGCTTTGAGGCAACTAGCTTGTCAATAGTAACCCTCAAATCAAACCCGTTCGGTATTTCACTTGTGCTAATACCATAAGTCTGGCTACCAGCACCAGTCAAAGGGTCGCTGCCACTACTTTGGTTCCCCCCGCCTGTGGATGGGTTTGCACCGCCTGCGGATGAGTTACTACTGCCACCAGCACCAGTCAAAGGGTCGCTGCCACTACTTTGGTTCCCCCCGCCTGCGGATGGGTTTGCACCGCCTGTAGATGGTCTACCACCGCCTGCAGATGGGTTGACACCGCCTGCAAAGATATTCCAGAAGTTGTCACCAGCGAAAGGATTACCACCATAGGCTAAATCAGGCTGACTGCCACCAGCGCCACCAGCAGCAGCGCCACCAAATGAGCTACCGCCACTTTCTCCATTACCAACACCACTGAATATTTTGGGGAGGTCTTTCTCAGGAACAACTTCTTTCAAGCGACCGAAGGGTGATTGTCCAAATTGTCCAATCGCATCGTTCCCACTAGTAGAGGAGTTACTGCTACCACTATTACTTGAATTGTCTGCCATTAGAATTAATCCTCATTATTGTTTTGATAAAAATTTTGCTAGTATCACAACATAAAATAGACTTAATTTTTGTCTAGTTCATGACTATTTTGTTGTCTTGATTGTTAGCAAAACTAGTTAGTAGCTATGAAATTACTAGATTATCTTTGTTAAGTTGAGATAATCAATTTTTAATTAATGCTACCTATTGACACTTACAATTTATATGATTTAAATTAGAAGCACAATGAAAAATGTTTTGATATTTTTATCAAAATTGTAGATAGTTTTAAACAATAATTAAAAAAATTAACTGATAGACATGTTTGTAATTAGGTAGAAATAAACAGACTTAAACTAAAATAAAATCTTTGCGATCGCTTCTCTACGAGAGGCTGCACGAACGTTTAACTCGCAATAACGTAGTTATGAATTTTCCCGCCTACTTACCTATAACAAAAATTAAACTTGGTTAAACATTATCTAGCAATGAACAATCTTTTGATAAATTTACCAAATTTTTAGATATTTAATTAATTTGCGTTTAACCGGGCTTCTATTACTTTTAGTCGATGTAATACCCAATTTATCGGGGGATTGAGTGTGGTATAAAACGTTTTGTTACCGTCCAAAGAACTTTGAAAACATCCTCTTAGCACCACTACAAAGTGTAGCGAAAAAAAGTTCAGTACAGGAATTACTTCAGATAAATCAGCAAATTCAATCCCGGAATTGTGCGGGAAAGTGTCCACAAAACTAGTGTGATGTAAATGACACCCAAACTCCATTGATACCAAGCAAGTGCAGAGATGATGCCAGGTAGGTGTTCGTCTCGCAGGCGAATGTCGTTAAATCCTAATTTAACTAGATTGTTGAGACTAAAATCATAATAGTTGAGCCAGTTCCAACGGCGATCGCCCAATAGAGGCATATATCGTTCTCGAAATGTCTCATTCCTTGGTATCACTGGCAAACGTCCAATCAATAATCGTAACTGGCGAAATGTGCCGTCTTCTGTGAAGTAAGAAACGTCCATTAAGTCATGATAACGACCTTGTTGGTAAAGTCGGATCGATAAAGCCATTGGGACGGGAACAAGAATAATGAAAAGACATCCCAACGTCAGCCAAGGTTGTTCGGCATTGCGAAAAATCGCTAGTAAGCTGAAGAATTCTAAAACGCTAAAACTGACTAATATCGAAATGGTTTCGTAAAATGTGGGAATAATTGGTACCGGATGCAGCCGACGATAGCGATCCACTAGCCAAAATAGTAGCCCGAAATAAGCGATCGCTAATCCTCCCACGCCAAAAACTAACCAAAAATTTGTCCCATAGCCACTCAACAATAACAATACACTCAACGCCAACCAACTCCAAGCTAGCAATAACCACCCAACAATAGAAAGGGTTTCGCCAACAATTAAGCGATGTCTAGCGACAAGCCGTTGCACGTCTACGCTTAGTTGGGTATATTTTTCTAAATCGATGTCTGCAATGGTGAGTAACTCACTACTGTTACGAAAGGATTTTACCAGACGACGCTGGGCGATCGCTTGGGCTTGAGTTGCAGAAAAACCCAAATTCATCAAACTTGCAACAGTTGCACTATTAATATTTGTAGCCGTCAAACGATGCCCAAAGTCGATTAATCGCAATCGTTGTTTTGTGTATTCTAGTTTATTAGCATCGGCAACTTGCTGTTGCTGACGAAAATTTTGCCCCAAATTCCGCAAGACGTTTTGATTACCTTGCAATGTTGGGATGCAGAACATCTGACCAATCTCACCGGGATTACCTAAAATTTTCGCTTGGTTAGAGTTAAAAGTTAAACCAGGTACGCTTAAACAAGCCTCTTTAGCAAACTTGGTATCACTAAAATCTGCAAGGTTAAGAATGTTCGCACCTTGCAGATTTATCAATAGGTTAAACTTCGCTTCTCGGAAGCTTACACCTTGCTCAAAAGTCGCTTCTGTTAAAAGAATAAACTGATTAAAACCTGCTTTAGTAAATTGGGCTTGACTGGCAAAATCCACTTCCGAAAAATCAGCATTTCCTTGCCATTGGACACTACTAAATTTAGCCAACTGTTTAAAAATTGCTTGGTTAAAGTTGGCAGTTGTCTCAAAGATACTACCTTGAAAATCAGCCAGTTCCCGAAATTTAATTTTTTTAAAGTTAGCTTTTTCAAAAAATATACTGCCCTGAAAATTGCTTGGTTGCTGGAAGTTAGCACTGGTAAAACTAACAGGACGAGCAAATCTGGTTTGAGTCCAGTCAGTAGGTTGGAGAAAAGTTGCACCTTGGGCATCAACAGACTGAAGAAAAAAAGTATTGGAGAACTTCACTTCGCCGTTGAAGCGAGTTTGCATCAGTGTTAAGACACCACGAAAGACGGCGATTTCACTAGCTGGGGTTGACTCTGTTCCCAGAAGCGATCGACAATCTTTAGAATTGGGTAAAGCGTAGGCGTAGCCCGTCGTAGACATCGCGAGTGACTCTAGACAAACAAAGCGCAAACGTTCTAGTTTTTCTTGTTCGGTAGCGGTGAAAATGGGTGCAATGGCTTTTGCATATAATGGTGTTCTTAAACCCAAATCGCTGCCGACAAAATCCCCCAGAATCAAAGCATAGCTGAGGTCTAAACCCAAAGGTTTTGTACCGAGTTCTTTTCGCAGCAGTTGGTAAAAAGCATCACGAAAGCTGGCATTTTCTGGGCGTAAATCGATCGCCATTTTTTGCAAATCTACGGTTAAATTCCCTTCGCGGAGTGTCGGTGTGCGTAGTCGTTCTTGCAACAATTCTAGGGTTAAGGGTGTGCGTTCTGGTTGTGTTTGTGCTGCCGAAGCTGGTAAGGGGAGGAAGAGTAAAACGCAAAGGAACGCTAAGGGAAGCGCAGAGGTACGCCAAGAAACTCCTCTGTGTACCTTTGCGTTTAACCTCTGCGTGCCTTTGCGTTTAAAAGATAAATTATGCAAATTGTTTCGATCGTTCGTCACTAATCAGCAGAACAATTTTACCTGCCACAGACCCGTTTTCAATCAGTTGGTGGGCTTTAGCTGCTTCTTTTAAGGGAAATTTGTGACTCACATGGATTTTTAATTTGCCTTCATCGATCCAGGTGGCTGATTGTTCGAGAATTTCTGCATGATGGTGGAGACTATCTTGTAATCCTAGCAAGGCTGGTGCCAACATGAATTCTAAACCAATGCGGAGGTTGCGAGTTCTAGCAGTTTTCCAAACAGTATTGGCATTTGGTTCGAGAATTGTGACAATATCGCCATAGACTCGCACTGCGGGGAAGGTTTTGTGAAAGGTTTCGCCACCTACGGTATCAAAAGCCAAGTCTACGCCTTCGCCATCAGTCCAATCTAATACCGCTTGCACAAAGTCTGTTTGTTTGTAAAAAATTACATTATCCGCACCAAGTTCTTTGACGAAATTAGCTTTTTCTTCAGAACTGACTGTGGTGGAAACAGTAGCACCTTTGAGTTTCGCCAATTGAATTGCTACATGGCCGACACCACCAGCACCAGCATGAATCAAAACCCGTTCCCCAGGTTCTAATCGTCCCCGTTCATATAAAGCTTCCCAGGCGGTGATTAATACTAAAGGCGCTGCTGCTGCTTCGGCAAAGGAGATAGAGGCGGGTTTACGTGCCACAAACCGCTCATCGACAACGGTATATTCAGCGTAATTTCCTTGGTGTGCGCCCAAGCCACCATAGCAAAAATATACTTCATCACCTGCGCGAAAACGCTGAACGCCAGCACCCACTGCTTCAACAATACCTGCACCATCACATCCTAAAATTGTCGGCGTGCGATCGGGGTAGAAACTGCCTCGACTCCGAAGTTTAGTGTCAATGGGGTTAATGCCAGCCGCCACCAAACGCACTAAAAGTTCAGTATTCCCGACAGGAACAGCAGGGTTTGGCACATCCTGCACTTGTAGAACTTCGGGATTGCCAGCTGCTGTCATCAAGACTGCTTTCACAACTCTTTCCTCCTGGCTTTAGATGCACATTCTTATGCAACTTTACCGCAAGAGGGTAGATCCAGAGATATTTATAGCAAGGAACTGGGGACTGGTGACTGGGGATTGGGTGAAAAGTCTTGTTGTGTCTAAGTTTTATCATCTGTTAATGTCCTAACCACCAAGGCTTGTGCTATATCAGCCAAAACTGCAATGTCTCCCATGTTTTTAAATATGTGTTCCCTTCTACCTTCTAGCTTGAAAGTGCTGAGTGGCGAGTAAAAATACTAGTAGTCATTCACAAATGTTCCAGGAGTTGCAGTAATAACTCGATTGTTCAACTGGTGTAAGCGCGATCGCTTTTTCATTCATAATTGAGCCATTTTGTAAAGTCGCCAAACTCCTACTTCAGTAGGGCGACAGCCTGATGAACAGATCGGGTAAATTAAGATAAGTAAAGAAAACGCTTTGAACTAAATGGCAGCTCTAAGCTTACAAGAAATTTCTACTCAGCTAGAAAGTCCGAATTTACGCGATCGCATGGTAGCCCTTGCTAATTTGCGTCATGTTGCGGCTGAGGATGCAGTGCCTTTGATTAAAAAGGTACTAGACGATGAATCTTTGCAACTGCGATCGATGGCAATATTTGCTCTGGGAATCAAGCCAACACCAGAATGTTATTCTATTTTGGTAAAAATTCTCGAAAATGACCCTGATTATGGTATACGCGCTGATGCCGCTGGTGCTTTAGGATATTTGGGTGATGCCAGAGCCTTTGAGGTGCTTTCACGGGCATTTTATGAAGATACTGATTGGCTAGTACGTTTTAGTGCAGCTGTTTCTCTAGGTAATATTAAAGACCCCCGTGCCCATCAAATTCTGATTCAGGCATTGGATAGCAAAGAAGTCGTGTTGCAACAAGCTGCAATCTCTGCACTGGGAGAAATTCAAGACATCGAGTCTGTAGATAAGATCCTGCGCTTCGCCCAATCAGATGATTGGTTAGTGAGGCAGCGTTTGGCAGAAGCCTTGGGAAATCTTCCCACTCCCAAGAGTGTCTCAGCTTTAAAATACTTGGAAAAAGACAATCATTTCAACGTTGCTGAGGCAGCCAGAATTGGCCTCAAGAAGCTTGAGGAAATAGGCAATCAAGCTTAACATTAAAGCTTCCTGCTACCTTTTAATAATAATTAAGTGGGAATTTTAGCATTTTGATGCAGGGTAATTTCATTCATGAATATTGAAGAGTTTTTTCAGTTAAGTACTGGTAAATGGTTTTCTCATCGTACTAGTCAACATTTGGCTTTTAACCAATCGGAACATAGCAAGTCAGATATCATCATTGAGACGCTGCCATTAGATCATCCAGAAGCAGTTAAGCTGTGTGAAAGTTACAAGATTAATCCTAGTTCTGCTTCCTGTGCTACCAAAATTACCTGGAACGGCACAATGGACAAGGATCAAACAAAACATAGTGGTTCAACTGTGTTAGTTTCGGTACCTGATGCGGATAATCCTACCCAAGGCGGGTTACTCCGAGAAATAGTTGATGCCACTAAAACTCCAGTTCCCGGACGCTATAAATTTGACAGTGATAATGCTTTGATCTTAACTACAGAGGATGAAAACATATTCTCAGAGGAACGCCTGTGGTTTGCTAGCCCCAATTTGCGAATGCGGGTAAATGTCCTCAAGAGTTTTGGTGGATTTAGCATCACTTCCTTCACTTCTGAGATTCGCATGGGTGGCTTTCCACCCCCTGAGAAGGTTTCCGAGGCGGCTAATTCAGTATCTAGTTAAGTTAGGTCGCAAAATACTCTCCCCGTTTCTGGTTACAGTGTACACACAAGTCGAATTACCCCCCTTAATCCCCCCGATGCATTGGGGAGAAACTTGAAATCTTCCTCCCTCCCCAACACATACGGGAAAGGTTGGGGAGGGGTGATTCAAGGATTTTTGCAAGAGGTCTAGTAAAGATGAGTTAGCGTTAGGGAAAGTTTTGATTAAGCCTGTAATACCTTAAACCACTTATTCAAAACTGTGCTGATGGTTTTCTTAATCTGATGGTTGCGGCTCCATTTTTGGAATGCCATTTCATACTCTTCGCCTTTGATTTGAAAGGTATTCCAGACATCAAGTGCTACAGGCAATCCGCAGAATAGTAAAATGTACAGCGACCAAGAAATTCCGCCACCAGTAATTAAATCAAGCAGTATAAAAAAGCCATTGAAAATTGCATATTTGCTTAAACGCTTCTGAAATCTTCTAATGCGGTAAGCGTCAAAAGCTTTTCGCTGTTGAACTTGGCCCTGTTGTAATACCCAATCGCGCTCTGCTAATTTTAAAGACTCAGGTGAAATTTCTAACTCAGCAGCAATTTCTAATATATGCTCATAAGAAAATTCTGTGTCTTTATCATCTGCTTGACGAGCGATCGCTAAGTGCAGAATTTGTTGGACATCTTCTTGGCTATACGAGCGGATGCTTTGAGGTTCAAACGCCGTCATAATTCTTTCTCTTAATATTACTTTTAATAGAAATTTGCTGCCCGATAGATTTTAAGCAGCTACGCTAGTACTATTTCCATTATTCTTAGATTAACAAATCTAGATGCTGTCCGGCATCGAATGTATGGGATTTTTAACTTTGGGCATAGGGTAAAGAGGCAGAGGGGCAGGGGGCAGAGGGGGAAAATTTACTGCATCTGCCTTCTCTCCACCAATATAAAGACTCTCCAAACATCCAAGATATTATCAAATGCAGCAGAGCATAATTAATAACGAAATAACAAGCATTAACAAGGATGTAACTCAATGGTTGAAGAAAATGGATCGATTCGTACCCTATCGGTTGATATTGGCGGTAGTGGTGTTAAGGCTATGGTTTTGGATATTACGGGGCATCCTGTAACGGAAAGAGCGCGTTTAGATACACCTCAACCTGCGACACCAGAGGTTGTAATTAATGCAATTGTGGTGTTAGCAGCGGCTCAAGGCGAATTTCATCGCGTTTCGGTCGGTTTTCCTGGTGTGGTGCGGTGTGGAGTCACGGAAACAGCGGTAAACTTACATCCAGATTGGATCGGATTTGATTTGGAAAAAGCATTATTAAAACACTTAAACAAGCCTGTACGGGTGATTAATGATGCAGACATGCAGGGATTTGGTGCGATCGCTGGTAAAGGTGTCGAATTGGTGATTACTCTGGGTACAGGGTTTGGTTCGGCTTTATTTGTCGATGGGAAGCTGGTACCAAATATGGAAATGGGACATCATCCGTTTCGCAAAGGAGAAACTTTTGAGCAGCAGTTGGGGCGTGCAGAGTTAGAAAAAATTGGTGAGAAAAGATGGAATAGGCGTTTAGAAAAAGCGATCGCATCCTTGCAACATCTGTTTAATTATGACTACCTTTACATTGGTGGTGGTGAAGCGGTGAGAGTGAATTTACAGCTGCCGTTAAATGTCAAACTCATCCCCAATATCACTGGTTTATTAGGCGGTATTGCTTTGTGGCGAGATGAAAAAAGGTAAAAAGTTTTTCAATATCTACAACTGAGAGTATTAAGCAATATCTAAGGGCGGCCTACGCCTACACGCTGTTTATTCAAGTAAAATAAACTAAAATGAATGAAATTGGCCTGATGATGACGGGCGTGTTAACAATAAGACAAGCATCTGGAACCAATTTGCCACAGCAGCAATTATTTCAGATGGAAAATGACGTAAACCAGTCAAAACAGAGTCAGTTAGAGATAGCTGCTAAAGTTACGCCACCTGAATTTATGCAGACAGATGAGATTTCTCAGGCTTCTCTCTCAACGCTAAAACTAGAAAAAGAACACATACTTCAGAAAATTAGCAAAAAGAATCTGGGACTAATTTCTTCTAACTTCGGTAAACCTAAGAAATCTTTTCAGTATGGAGGTAAAATCCGTACAAAGGCTACAGGACGGTTTCAGAAGTTTAGTAGCCAACCCCTACCGACTCTTTATTTCGGTAGTTCTGGTATTGCTGTCAGAGCCTTACAACAGTTATTAGTGTCTAACGGTTATGCTGTGAGAGTAGATGGGATTTTTGGCGCACTAACAGAGACTGCTGTCAAAGCCTTTCAAAACCAGCAAAATTTAGGTGTAGATGGAGTAGTTGGTCAACGAACTTGGAGTGCGTTGACAATTTAGTGAGGAGTTAGGAGTTATGAAACTTCGTATTATTCATAATTCCTGATTCATTTATGAAAATCTGAGAAAAAATCACTTTTGTAAATTAGCAATAATGCTGAAAACTTTCTAAAATGTGGATTACACAAGTAACATTTTTACTGTCTTTTGAGGGCAATATATTCTCTTCAACCGTTACTGCCGCTGATATTTTCAAGACGTGTTAACCATTGATTGAAATGCTGGCATTGCTGACGTATTGTATCCAACCCAATATCCATTGCAATCAAGGAGCCATGTAATGGCTTTTCATATCCAAGGCAACATCTAATAATTCGTTTGGATGGGGCTGTTGTCGGGCCTTCATTAATATGTTCAGGTGAAATAAATAAGTTACGGTCTGCCTGTAGACTATCTACTATACTTTGGTCAAACCATGCGAGAAAAGCTTGTGGATTGCTGTACAGGAGTCCCTCAAACTCATGAACCAGTAGATTAGGCAGAAAATTTTGGTGTTTAATGTCTGCGCTCATTTGCTGCTCAAGATATTCAGCTTTCTGAAATGGGTCATTCGTACTAGGCAGAGAACTGCTTCCTGGAAAATCATTTGGCAATCGATATAAATCAAACATCGTAGTGACGAACGCCGAATCATCTTCAAGGCATTTACGATTCAATTGCGGCTTAATTTTTGCATAGCTCACTACACCGCCCTTATTTGTTGAGCTAGTTCGCACAAGAATGGGGTTGAGGTATATGTCTTTTCGCTGAAAATGTTCACAGAGTATTTCTTTTACAAAAGTTTCTTCCGTCTGTCCTTCTACAAAAACGTGTATTCGGATCATCGTGAAGGTCTCCCGCCAAGGATGTTCTTCTTCCACAGTTCTCCTAAGCTGTAGTCTTCAAGCCACTCGTATAAATCATCCTCATTCAATCTTCGGAGTGATGATTTACCACGATCGCGATCTACAACAATTACATCTTCCGCTCTAAATTCATTGAGTAGTTCAACGGACTGAGTTGAAACAATAACTTGTTTTTCTCTTGCGGCGGAACGCATTAACGATGCAAGAACAGTAATTGCATACGGGTGAAGACCTAGCTCAGGTTCATCAACCAAAATCGTTTCGGGTTGAAGGGAAGTAGGTTGCAAAAAGACAGTGGCCAGGCAGATAAAACGAAGTGTTCCATCCGAAAGAAGATGAGCTTTAAACGGAATATCCTGACCTTGCTCGACCCATTCCAACTCGATCGCCTCATTGTTTTGTGGAGAAGGGCGTAGATAGAAATCACCAAAGAAAGGAGCAACAAGTCGAATTGTTTTGACAATTCGTCGATAAGATTCCGAATAATTTTCACTTAACAAATATAAAAAAGCTGCAAGATTGCGTGCGTCAGAACGCAAGTAAACATTATCATTAATCCCGTGTGGTTGCTTCACATAAGCGCTGTCGCTTGTGTCATGGAAATGATAAACCCGCCACTGCCGCATGGTGGGCAATATGTACTGGTCAATTCTTGTCTTGGTGCCCCGTAAAGCCTTACTCTCAAAATGACCACTACCGAGTTCACGCTCACCGCTCATGTTCCACCAAAAAGACTCTTTGGTAAACATCAGACGGTTGTCTTGAGTTGGTTCAAGCGTTGCGAAGTACCCGTTGTTTCCAAAATAAAGCTCAATCTCTAATTGCTCAGTTGTTTTACGTCCAAAATGCAAGATCGCATCAGGGCCACCCTGGCGGCTTACCAAAACTTGCAGATTCTTCTCAAGCATCTGCTGAACCATGCGAAAGAAGCCTATGAAGTTAGATTTACCTGCACCATTACATCCAATAAGTACGTTTAGTTTCAAAAGCTTAAGGTCACATTCAGCAATAGACTTAAAGCCCTTCAAAACAATCCTTGATAGTTGGCTGTCACTGGTCAGATATCTCATGCAATGGTCTCCTGATTTTTAAGCTTTTGGGCTGCTTATTTCACAAATAGACCTTAATAATAATTGTGATTTAGCTCATCTAGCTAGGGTCAGCACATTTCATCAAAAATTTATCATATATTCGGATTAAATATTGCTTGTCGACAATATTTTATACATAGGCGTAGCCCCTCGTAGCTATCGGTTTCGGATCTGGAACACTAATCAAAAGGTAAATTCTTCTTATTCCGTTAACACATAAATAAAGATTTTTGTCCAGAGTAATTTAGATAAGATATTCTTACTATACGGTTTAGTTAAGCCCGAAATCCTTTGTAGAGACGTTGCATTGCAATGTCTCTACATCTCAAAAATTCTTAACCCAATCGTATTGAGTTAAATATAGAACAGCTTATCCCTTCTAACTTATTATCGGTACTGATGCTGTTCTAATAGCTGTTGCGCTCTTGGCTTGTAAATTAAATAGAACAAAGCCTCAATATAGCGCAATAAATCTTCCCGATTTTCCATAGAGGTAAAGTTCCAGAAGCCATAAATCCGTGCTAATGATAACAGCTTGCTAGTGTGAATTTTCCAAGTATAGGTGCTGTAAACTCGGTCAATTCCTCGCTGAGAAATTTCACTCCAATAGTTAGGATTTTGTTCGCATTTAGTGATGAAGTCCACAATTTTGGTGGCTGTCTCTTCTAAATTCGTTGGGTTAATCAAAAAGCCATTCACCTTATCTTGAATAATCTCTAATGGCCCGCCAAACTGTGTGGCAAGAGTTGGCAATCCTGAAACCATCGCCTCTAAAATTGTTAAACCAAAAGCTTCAAATAAAGCTGGTTGGACAAAAATCCCCTGACGATCGGCAATGACTCGATAAATTTCACCAGAATCAGTTTTGGAGAGGCGCACACCCAACCAACGAATTTTCCCGTGGAGATTGTACTGGTCAATTATTTGGTAGAGTTTGATAATTTCGCTGCGTTCTTCGTTATCATCTGATTCTTCGACGCGTAACTTACCCGCGACTAAAATTAAGTTGCAATGCTCTTGTAATTCTTGACTTTGACCATAACATTCAGCCAAACCTGTGAGGTTTTTGATGTGGTCAAGACGCGCCATTGAGAAGAGAGGGCGCTTGTTAGGATCGTCGAGTTTGCCAAAGATTTGCGTGGGATCTTCCAGAGTAAAAAGCATTTCTGCAAGGCGTTGGCGATCGCTCTCCACGCGGTCTTTATTTCGGGTGTAGGGGAAGTAATTATTTTCGTTTACTCCCGGCGGTACGACATTAAATTTGGGACTAAATAATTCAATGCCATTGGTAACATGATATAACTCCGGCATGGTGAAGCACTTATAAGACTCGTACTGTCCCACACTATCCGGTGTCCCCACAATTTCTTGGTAGGTGCTACTGATCACAAAATTGGCAGCATTCATGGCAATCAAGTCTGCTGTGAATTGCAATGAAAAATGATATTTATCCTCTAATTCTTGCCAGTATAGGTTACTGAACAAGTATTTAGATTTCTCCAAAGCATGGGCAACATTGCATTGGGTAACTTTCAACCGTCGCGCCAGTAAGAATGCTATTAAATTCCCATCAGTATAGTTCCCAACTATTAAGTCAGGCGTGCCGTGAAATTCTGCCCGTAGTTCTTTTTCTGAATCAATGGCAAAAGTTTCTAGATAAGGCCAAAACTCAAACCGGGAAATCCAGTTTTGAGTCATGTTAGGATTAAATTCCCGTAAGGGCACTCGCAAAATCCAGGCATTTTCGCTACCGTGAACTTTTTCTAGCCGTTGATTACAAAGGGTGCCATCACTATTGGGAATCAAGCGGGTGAGAATAATTACCTTTGGCTCGACATTCAATTTCTCTAAACCTGCAAGCAGGACATCTTCTTGTAGCTGCTTCTCTAGGCTCTTTGCCTGGTCAAGGACGTAAACTACCTGACCGCCGGTATCGGGGCGCCCTAAAACTCCCTCTTGCCCAAACCAACCGTGAGCTGATACCAAGACGATTCTAAAAATCATCGGGACACGAGAAATGAATGCTTCTAGGGTCTGAGGATCGGCAGAATCAATCAATTCATCGAGAATACTTAAAGTTTCCCGCACTCGCGCTGCGGTGTTACCCCAACCCGGCTCAAAACCCATTGACTGCAATTGGAAGCGGAATTGTTCGTAGGGTTCATCTTCGGGGCGATTATTAACAAAACCGATCGCTTTCTTAACTTGCTCGGAAAGTTGCTGCTGTGATTGAATGCGATCGTTGAGTAGCAGTTGCACACCGTTGTAGTGGTGCAGGCGCAAGAAATTCAATAAGCTGTCGAGCAATTGTTTGGAGTCTTGAAATATTTTGCTGGATAGATAGCGGTTGAGAAATTGTACTCCTTTACCAATATTTTTGGGGTCGCGGATGACTGGGGTGTAGTCATAAAACGGGCCGAAGTCCAATTCTAGCAGGTCGCCTTCGTTGGGATGATATTTGTTTACTAAGCGATCGCGCAGATCCAACAAATCCTGCACCGTCATCGGCTGAATGCTTAAGTCTGATGTCAACCAATAAACTTCTTGGCTGGCAATCTTAGAACGGATGATGAAACAGAAGTTTGAGTCCTCTTGAATTATTTCCTGAGTATAGTAAATGAGTTTTCCTAACTCAGAAGAAGTGTAAAAAGTCTCAGGTTTCTGAGAATTGGAGCAATACTCACTATATACATTCAGTATGTCGTTCCGTAGCAAGTACTTCTTTTCTTGTTGGCGTAATTCACTAATAAAGGAACGTAAATCACTTTTTTCTTCACTATCTAAGACTGCTTGAAGCAATTCAGACATAGCAACTCCACTAAATGACGATGTTTGCATTGTTAACTTTCTAGGCAAGACAAATAAGCCTCTACCTTTTGTCAGACATATATAAACACGAAACAACACAGATAAACTATATTTACCTGTGTACATACAAGTATCAACTTTTTAGCAGACACTTAAAGCGTGTTCTTCTTTACCTAAAGTATCTATGACTCAGTATTTTTGGATCTCACTAAAGGAATACAATTTTTATTTCTTTTGATAGAGGTTACTAAATAACTCCATAATAATACTTGGGGCACAAACGATCGCGTCCTCAATTGCTTAATGTAATCTTTACTATATCATTTATTTGCGTATATTTTGACGAACGGTACATCTAGAAGGAAAAGATTTAACTAAGTAAGTTGGCACAAGAAAACCAAACTGTGTGAAGAAAAATAAATAAGGCTCAAACCCTTTTTTTTCTTGCTCCTTGCTCCCTGCCCTCTGCTTTATCCCAACGATAATTATTTACGCCGACCTAATTATCAAACTTTATAAGACTTTTAAATCAATATTTTTTAATTATTTCAGAGTGCTAATATTCATTTTTATAGTGCGTATAAATAATTTATTCTGCAACTTTGAGTATTGGCGATATTGTGCTAATTTTGAGAATATAGCAAGGGACTGGGGACTGGTGACTGGGGATTGGGTGAAAAGTCTTGTTATGTCTAAGTTTTATCATCTGTTAATGTCCTAACCACGAAGGCTTGTGCTATAAGTAATTGTGCTGCTATTATCTCTTTGTCAAAAAAATCTAGAATAATTTAGAATAATTAGTATATTTATTCATCAAATGTTCTTGTGATTCTTGAACTATTTTAAATTTTGAATTCTGAACTCTGAATTCTATTGTAAGTCTGCATTTCGACGACGATCGCCACCAAAGTTTCTGGATCGATGGGTTTGGCGATATGACGTTGAAATCCGGCGGCGATCGCTTGCTGCCGATCGAGTTCTCCGACATAAGCTGTTAAAGCAATAGCGGGAATTTGTTTTCCTTGCTCAAGCCCAAGGGTACGAATTTGTCGCATCAGCATATAGCCATCCATCTCTGGCATCCCAATGTCACTGATGATGATGTTGGGAATGGATTGAGCGATCGCTTGCAGCGCCTCAGTCCCAGATCCAACAGCAGTGACGATCGCCCCATCTTGTTCTAAAACAAAAGCGATGAAGTCTCGCGAGTCCGTTTCATCATCGACGACTAAAATCTGAATGCCGTTCAAATCACCCTCCTGAACGGGCGATCGCTCTAAAGTTGGTGCTTGAGTTAACTGAGGTGCAAGTGGAATTTTAACCGTAAATGTCGCTCCTAGCCCAACACCTAGACTGTCTGCTGTTACGGTTCCACCGTGCATTTCCACAATTTGGCGCACAATTGCCAATCCCAACCCTAGTCCGCCGAATTTGCGGGTGGTTGCACTATCTTCTTGCCGGAAATGCTCAAACACGTAGGGCAAAAAGTCGTCACTAATTCCTTTTCCAGCATCGGTGATTTGAATTTGGGCGCGATCTTCAGCTTGAGATAGGGCAATCGTGACTCGTCCGCCATTATGTGTAAACTTAACGGCATTCGACAGCAGATTCCACACGACTTGCTGCAATCGCCCTGCATCCCCGACTACCACGCCCAGAACGGGCGAGACGATGGTCTGAATTTGGATTGACTTGGCTTCAGCGGCTAGCCGAACTGTTTCCAGCGCGGCCCAAATAACTGCATTGAGGTCAATGGGTGAGGTTGATAAGCTCATTTTGCCGCGCAAAATCCGGGAAATGTCCAGCAAGTCATCAATGAGTTGCACCTGAAGCTGGGCGTTGCGCTCAATCGTGGCGATCGCAGCATTCGTTTTTTGGGCATCTAGCTTTCCTTGCTGCAACAGTTTTGACCATCCCAGAATTGGATTCATCGGCGTTCTCAGTTCATGGGAAAGAACTGCCAAGAACTCATCTTTAATCCGATTACTTCGATCTAACGCTTCGGCTCGTGCCTGTAGCTCTGTAATTAGACGCGATCGCTCTAAGGCAACAGCTAGTTGATTGGCTACTGTTTGCATGAGGTCGAGTTCGTCTGGCGTAAAGCGATCGCGTTGACGAGTTCCTAGTCCCAGGGTGCCTAAGACGCGTTCGCCCACGATTAACGGATGACTAGCATAAGCTCTAATGCCGTTTGACTTAACTGGAATAGGAAGTCGATCGGTGGTTGAGAGGGCATTTTCAACGATAGCTGGCTGGCGATGTTGCACCGCATAACCACATACACCCTGCCCTAACTCCAAAAATTTAGCGGATAAAGCAATGTCTTCTGAGATCCCGCCATAGGTATTAAGTTCAAGGCGTTGCTGGTCTTCTTGAAACAAGTAATTAAAATAAACTTCCAGTCCCAAATAAGTCGAAACCTTTTCAAACAAACTCGCTAAAAATACCTTGGGATCTTCGTTGAGCAACAGATCGTTGGCAACTTCTGAAAGCAGCTTCAGCCGTTCGTTGCTTGCTTTCACAGTCGCTTCGATTTGCTTGCGATCGGTAATATCTCGCGTCACACCTGCCACCGCTTCTACCATCCCATTTACGTCTAAAAGTGGGACAAAAATGTATTCATAGGCACGCGTGCCGAATGCACTTGTATACGGTGTTTCATCTTTGAGCGGTTGGCGCGTCTCGATGACTTGTTGAATCTGTCTTTGGAGTCTGGTTGCTAAATCGGTTGGATAATCCAGGTCAAAAAAGTTTTTGCCGAGGGCTTGGGCCGAAGTTTTCTGTAAGAGGTCAAGCAACGGCTGATTGACGTAAGTGAACCGTCCAGACAAATCGAATGTGTAAATAAAATCAGTTACGGAAGAGGCGATCGCGTCGAATTTTCGCAGTTGTCGTTCGAGTTCGGCAGAAATCTGTCGCCAAGCGTCTTCGGCTTGTTTGCGTTCGGTGATGTCTGCTAATGCTCCAGGAAAAGCAATCGGTCTGCCATCAGCAGCATATTCAACTCGGCCGCGTGCGGCAAGCCAGCGCTCCTCGCCTCTTGCCGTATAAACGCGGTACTCACTAACATATTCTTCCCCGGTTGCGATCGCCTGATTAATTGCAGTGACCGTTTGTGGGCGGTCTTCTTCGTGCATTGCTTGTACAAACAGTTCAATCGGCAAACCTGTTGTTGCTTCCACAGGGTCAACGCCAAACAAGCGAGCAAAGGCTGCATTCACAATGACCAGATTCTCAGGAATCTGCCACCGCCATGTGTAAATGGCTCCTGCTGCTAAAGCGGACTCCAATTGCACGTGGGTTTCCCGTAAGTCAGCTTCGGCTTGTTTGCGATCGCTAATATCGATGGAAATCCCGATCATGCGTTCCGGATTTCCCGCCTCGTCGTCAATTATATGCCCCCGAACCAGCGCCCAGTGCGTGCTGCCATCATCCCAAACAGTGCGATATTCCACCTCATAATTGCTGCTGTTGGTAATCGAGTCTAGAATTGCCGCTTGCACCCAAGTCCGATCCTCTGGATGAATCCGCTCCATTAAAACTTTGTGGGAGAAATCAGCATTAATCGGCAAACCATAGTTGACTTTGCACTGGTCAGAAGTAGACAGAACATTGGTCTTAATATCAAGTTGCCAAGAGCCGAGTTTGCTCGTCTCCAGAGCAAGTTTAAGCTGCTGTTCGCTGGCTTGCAGTGTCTGAGCCGCTTGTTTGCGGATATCGATCAGTTTTAAAGTTGACTCAACACGAGCCAGTAGTTCGCGAGCCGAAAACGGTTTGATTAAATAATCATCGGCTCCCGCTGCCAGCCCTTCTACACGAGCCTCTTCACCCGCCCGCGCTGACAGCAAAATCACGGGCAATTCTCTGGTTTGGGGGTTAGCCCGCAGTTGATGCAGCAACTCATACCCATCCAGCCCCGGCATCATCACATCACTGAGAATCAAATCCGGTTGCTGTGCCTGGATTGCAGCCAGAGCCGCCATTCCATCAGCGACTGTCTCAACCTCATACCGTTGACTCAACAATCGCCGTACATAATCGCGCATGTCGGCGTTGTCATCTGCTAAGAGGATACGGGCACAAGCAGAGGGGAAAAACACTCGATCAAAACTACCTTCTTTCTCTGTATCTCCTCTGCCCCCCTGCCCCCCTGCCCCCCTGCTCCTCTGCCCCCCTGCTTCTTCTAAAAGCCAGCGCGAAGCTTCTTCAAGGTATGGCGTGGCGCTGAGTGTGTTTGATGCCACAGTCCCAGGAGCATTTAACTGTTCTTGTGGTAAATGCGCGCACCCAGTTAGAATCGAAACTGTAAATCGGCTACCCTCTCCTAAGACGCTGGTAACGCTGATAGTACCGCCATGCAACTTCACCAGTTCTTGCACGAGCGATAAGCCAATTCCAGAGCCTTCAAAACTTCGTCCCTGTAACCCTTTGACTTGATAAAACCGTTCAAACAGACGCGAAATTTCAGCTTCTGGAATGCCACTTCCAGTATCTTCAACGATTAAATTAACAGTATTATGATTTGGCTGCAATCGAACGGCGATCGTTCCCGTCAACGTAAACTTAAAGGCATTCGATAATAAATTAAATACAATTTTCTCCCACATTTGGCGATCGATATAGATTGCCTCTGGCAAGGTCGGACAGTCGATCGCGAACTCCAGACCAGCCTGTTCCATGAGCGAGCCAAACATACTAGCTAGCTCTGTTGTGAATGCGGCTAAGTCAATCGGTTGATATGCTGCTTGCATTCGCCCTGCTTCCAGCCGCGAAAAATCAAGCAGCGTGTTGACTAATTTTAGCAACCGGAGTCCGTTGCGCTGCACGAGTTCAAGGCGATCGCGCTGTTGGGGCACTAATGGGGTTTGAGTGTCGAGTAACAAGTCTTCGAGCGGACTCAACATCAGTGTTAAAGGCGTGCGAAATTCATGGGAGATATTGCTAAAAAAAACGGTTTTGGCGCGATCGAGTTCTGACAATGCCTCATTCGCCGCTTGCAGTTGTTCGTTGACCTCTCGTAACTCCTGCGATCTAGCATAAATTTCCATCTCCATTTGGTCGGTGCGAGTCTGGAGTGATTTATTCAACTGACGCTGTTCGTTTCGCTGCTGCTGCACCCGCACAAATTCGGTGACATCTTCGGCTCGATGAATAATGTGCGTCATTTCACCGTTTTCATCAAAGACTGGCGAGTTGGTTGGTATCCAGTACCGCTCCTCAAAGCCACCGCCTTCTGATTCCGGGCGGCGAATGTCATACTTCTGCACTGCCATTGTCTGAGGCTGGCGATGCTTGAGTACGTTTTCTAACGAGGCACGTAAATTCCGAACTCCAGTAGCATTTGGATCGTCAGGATTGTCTGGAAAAACCTCAAATAAATGGCGACCTACGACCTCTTCTCGTTTGGTTTTGGTTGCCCGAAAATAAGCATCACTTCCGGCGACAATCACTAAGTCAAGTGAGTAGACAATATACAATCCTGGTATTGATTCAAACAAGGTTTGAAAATTCAGCATCCCTTCTTTTGAGCGGTATTAACTTCTTGGCTTAAAAAGCTATTAAAACAAACAGCAGTCCAATTAAAGGATGCTGCAAAGCCTAAATTTATAGCTTCAACAGTCCAGAGCTTGGGTTTAAGAGGACAGAGGCTTGCAGAAGCAGAATTACGATGAAATCGAGGCACTTACTATATGGTAAATGAATAAGATAATTAAAAGTGATATTACTTGCCTCGATCGCATCAGCCCAAAAGGATATAAGGCATTGCATACCTAATTTTAATTTAGCAAGTAATTTTGCTTATATACATAAACTTATTCAATAAGATAATCTCATGAATTATGGTAGGCTTGCAATCCTTGCAAGTCTATAAACTTATGAGATGACAGATTGTTGGTAAAGTGATGCTTGTGATTGTTCGCACCATACAACACACCTTTAAAAGGAGTATAGCTATGAATATGAAATTATCTAGGGCGAACGATGGGACTCGAACCCACGAATGGTGGTACCACAAACCACTGCCTTAACCACTTGGCTACGCTCGCCATTCAACAATTTGAATTATAGCAATAATTTGGCAAGCGATCAAGAGTTTTTCTTCAAGGAACGGACTTAGTTGATTTAGAGTCTCTGGAGTCTGACGATTACAACGAATTTTACTTGGCAAACATGAAACCATTGACCATCATTGCGTATACTGGAGCAGCAGTAGGACTCGCCGCCTTGGGTGTGACAATGGCGAAAACCAATCCCAGTCAAGTTGAATATGAAGAATATGCAGTTCAACGGCTGACAAAATACTTAAAAACCGATGTATGTAAAAAAACTACGAATATTCTTGAAAATTTAATCCGTTTTAATTGCGATGAGTTAGTTGACTCGGCTAACCCACAAATCCAAAAAATTATTGCCAAGACTACAGAAAGGCAAGATTTCGTGATTTTTAGCATTTACCGTACAGATTTAAAAATAAACTCTTGGATACCTTCGTACAAATTTGAAACGGTAGGAGCTTTCGATCAATTTTATACTTACACTGCCGAAGAACAATAAGATAAGGAGTAGGGGAGAATATAAAAGTGATTAAGAATATTTCTATTTAGTAATTAATAATAGTTTCAATAATTACCAGAGTACTTAAATTATCCCCAGCTTAATCTTAAATAAGAATAGTAACTAAGAATTCAATTTACCGATGTCATCTGCCTATCTACTACTATCTCACGGAAGCCGCGACCCACGCCCAGAAATTGCTATGCAGCAACTAGCTAGGCTGATATGTCAGAAATTGTCAAGCGAACATTTGGTTGGTATCGCTGCTTTAGAAATGAATCCTCAGCCTTTACACGAGCAGATTCAACAATTTGCTAAAAGCGCTTTTGGCGATTGCCCACAGTCTCAAAATGAAAATCGCCTCAAAATTATACCGCTATTTCTGCTGCCGGGAGTACATGTGATGACAGACATTCCTGCCGAAGTAGCACTCGCACAACAGGCTGCTGGTCAAGATACGATCGTTGAGTTGCAACCATATTTAGGCTCTCACCCCAATTTAGAGAAATTGCTGGCAAAACAAATAGCTGCTATAAAAGCAGAAGCATGGATTCTCTTAGCTCATAGTAGTCGTCGCCCAGGTTCGCAAGAAACTGTGGAAGCAATGGCGGCGAGTTTGGGAGCCGTGACTGCTTATTGGGCTGGGCCTCCTAGTATAGAATCACGGGTGAAAGAATTGGTGGATGCTGGTTATCGGGAAATTGCAATTCTGCCATACTTTTTATTCCCTGGTGGAATAACCGATGCGATCGCCACCTCAATAGAGGAACTAAAATTACAATTTTCTGCGGTGAATTTCCAACTGGCCAAACCATTGGGAGCAAGTGCAGAATTAGCCGAGCTAATTTGGGATTTAACACAGAGATGAACCGCACAGAAAAACAGGAGAACAAGTATTTGGGAAAGGTTTATTTAGTAGGTGCAGGCCCAGGAGATCCAGGATTAATTACCCTGAAGGCGAAAGGTTTATTGGAATGTGCAGATGTAGTCATCTATGATGCCTTAGTGAGTCCGGCAATTTTAGCAATGATTAATCCCCAAGCCGAGCAAATTAATGCTGGTAAACGTGCGGGGAGACATTCGTTGTTCCAGTCAGAAACAACTCAATTGCTGATTGATAAAGCGCAGGATAATGCAATTGTAGTGCGGCTAAAGGGTGGCGATCCGTTTATTTTTGGTCGCGGTGGCGAAGAGATGGAAGAATTAGTCAAAGCTGGAATATCAACGGAAGTTGTGCCAGGTATCACTTCGGGAATTGCAGCAGCAGCATACTCAGGTATTCCTTTGACGCATCGGCTTTATAGTTCGTCAGTCACATTTGTAACTGGTCATGAAGCGGCGGGTAAGTATAGACCGCAAGTAAATTGGAGTGCGATCGCTCGCGGTTCCGAAACCATTGTAATTTATATGGGAATTCACAATCTGCCTTATATTGTGGAAGAATTAATTGCAGCTGGGTTGAATTTAGAAACGCCGATTGCTTTGGTACGCTGGGGTACGCGCCCAGAACAAGAAGAATTAATTGGGACATTGGAAACAATAGTCACACAGGTAGAGAAAACTGGATTTGGTGCGCCTGCGATCGCAGTTATTGGACAAGTAGTAAATATGCACAGTATTTTATCTGGCTGTCGTCCAGTTTGATGGTTGGTTTGAAAGTAATTGTATATATGGGCCCATCTGTACCAGTTTTTATACAAATTCTGAGAGAATGGGATTAAGTTCGCCCCGTCTAATAGAGCGATCGGTTGCGCTCGAATCGCTCCGATCTTTAAAACTTGAGTATTTCCCAATTATAATTGTCTGGAAAAGGTTCTATTTCCCAGACTATGCTTTCTCCTGCTTCTAAGGCAACTTCTACGTAGAGTTGTTCTACAGCCGTTGCAGCTACATCTTCATTATTGGGAAAAGACTGTAAATCTTCGGTAAGTAATCGGAGTTTAAAACCACCGGGAATAGCTGCACCGATCGCGGCGTTACGTAATTCAAAACGCCAAATAGTTGCATCTGGCTCACCTTGTGGTATAATCACAAGTTCGTAAATTTGACCTGCGATCGTCAACCGACGAGAGAGAATAGTACTTAGTTGCGGGTCTTCCACACCCCGCGCCCCAGCAGCACTGAGTTGTAAATCAAAGCTTCCCCAACCGACAGCCTCAGCAACTTGAGAAACACCGCTTTGCAACCATTGGAGAACTGACCATTGTTCCGGTAATCCTAAGCGTCGTTGATATAAATTTTGTCGCCAACCGCCATGTTGAATTAATCCACCCCACAGTTGAAAAGGGATTTCTTGGCGGGGTGTAAGTATTTCTGGGTTTCCCAGACGGGCAATTAAATTTTGTGCTTGTTGTGGCGATAAGCTGGGAATCTCTTCAATAGCGCTACGGGTGGGTTCTTCTGGGCACAATTGACGCGCCAGAGCTAAAACGCTGATGTCGTTGATTATATCAGTAGCATCGAGGGAATAAGTGCGATCGCTGGCATCATAACTGCCTTGAGTTTTCAGTTTTTCATGGCTACAATAACCCCAAACCCTGACATAGCCTTCATCTGGTTCGACTTGCACAGCTAAATAATAATCACCTACCCAATTAGGAATATCCACCCATTCTTGGGGGACTCGCAATTCACTCAAATCAATTGCTTCACTAGGAACTAAGACTAATCTTGTTGTATCAAGCGTGAGTGCAATTCCATTAACTAGTTCCCAAAAACTCGGTAAAGCAGTAGTACTTGGCCAAACCTTTGTCTGTGGTGTCCAGTCTTCTTGCAACCATAGTAAGATAGCACCCAAGCAAAGTTGATTAATATAAGCTTGATAGCGAGAATTAGCATTAGAAAAAGCTGGGCTGTGTAAATCCGCTTGGTTTTGGGTAGTTGTAGGGATTTCCAAAACCATATCTGTTGGGTTAGCGAAAGTAAATACAGTGGTGTCAGTAGTCATAGGGGTTGGGGATTGGGGTTGAGGTTGGGCATTGGGCAGGAAGTATTGGGCAGGAGGCAGAAGTTTTTGATTTTTGAATTTTGAATTTTGAATTTTGAATTGATTTCTCCCCCACTCCCCAGTTATCCACCATAGTAATTTTTCAACCATTCCTCCATTAGTATGTTTATATTCTTGAGTAGGTCTGAAGTAAGGGAAATATGCAAACTATCTTTACTCCAATTAGCTAAAAAGCGTAACAAAGTTTCTTGGGCTTTTTTTAGTCGCCGTGAGACAGTATATTGCTGTATTTGTAATTGTTTGGCAATTTTGTCTTGAGTTAGTTCTTTAGCATAATAAAGTTGCAAAATTTCTTGTACTTTCGGTTCGAGTTGAGCGATCGCAGCCACTAAAACTTTGTTAATCTCAGTTTGTTGAAAGTTTCTTGTTTGTTCTTCTTCTTGAGCCAGAATTTCATTAATTAGAGATTCTTGTTGTGTTCCGGGAATATTATCAAGCCACTCCCACGAATCATCGCCCCCTTTAGGGATATTGAGAGAGTCAATGGGAAAATAACGATAGCGGCGTGCGGCTTTAGCAGCAGTTAAAAGCCACTTTTCTAAGGTTTGGAAATTGACTTGCTGACTACTTTGTGAATTATAAGCTTTAGCGATCGCCTCCCAAATCTCGTTGTCTGGTTGAGGAATTTGGCGAGAAGTACCTTTTTGGATTGGAATATATATACTTTTGAAACAGTTCCAAGCGAGGACGTAATCGTTAATATCTTTCAGCAATAAACCTGCATTTTGTAAAGACTCCACCAAAAATTTTTTAGTGATTTTTCGTAATAATCCCCAATCAGTACAAATATCAATTTCACGATTTTGGCGTAAATTTTCCCGAATAGCAGTGCTGAAGAGGGCGCTAGCGTAGTTTTTTAAAATAAAGCCTCGATCTGGATTAAATCCTTTGAGGACTTTATCAACTTGAGCGATCGCAATCTGAAAACAGTCTGATAGCTTGTACTGAGTACTCGCAGAACTGTTAACTGTTTTTTGAGATGCCCAATAACAGGATTCTTGCAAGTAAGCTACCAGATGCTCTTTAGCCAGTAGCTTCGTTTCCGATATTAGCCAAATTTTATACCAATATAAAACCCAAAAATGTTCCGAAGTTTCTTGAAGCGTGCGGTTGAGACAACTTTGCATACTGCGACGTAGTTTTGATTCCGTCGCCCAACGCCTGAAGCGATCGGCGTCAAATTGCACAAAAGTTGAAAAAATTTCAATGATGCTTTGTCGAGGATGCATAAAAAATTGTCACCCAACCTATAGAAAGACTGAAAGCGTTAAAGGACGCCTACACAAACTTTACTACAAGGTGTGAGGATTATATTTCGACTTTAATGAAATATTTTATACTTAGCCAATTAGTAATCGTGTCTACTTATCAATAAGTTACAAAAACAATTACGAATAATGGAGTCTAAAATGTTGAAACGTTCTTTGAGTATTATTGCCGCTAGTAGCATCTTAACTACTGCTTTAATCAATCCTGCTTTAGCTGTACCTGCTGACTTTATTGGTACTTGGGTAAATAAAGATGGCAATACTTCTAATATTACTCGTTTAGTAATTACCTCCGGTGGTAGCAATAAATTAAATATTCAGGTGTTTGGCAAATGTCATCCTAGTGATTGTGATTGGGGAACTGCACCATTAGTTACCTATGGTATTAATGTCCAAGATACTAATCATAAATATGCAACAGCCAACTATAATAAAGGGTTCGCAAATTCCTTCCTAACCTTGGGATCTGCTCGTCAAGAATTACTGTTACAAGGCTACACGCAGTTTTTAGATAATAGCGGCAGGCAGAATTACTATTCTCGTGAATACTTTCAAAAGCAAACAAGAGTGAGATAAATAATCACTAAAAATCAGTATCAATTATTACTATAACAACAAAAGAGAAGTTAGCAAGTAAGTGAAGCAGCGCGGTCTTTTCCCAAAGGGAAAGGCTAGCGCCTTCGCGGAGCGTCTCGTAGAGAAGAGGGTTCTCCCCATGAGCGACTGCTGAACCCGTAGGGTAAGGTACACAAAGCAGGACTGAAAATCAGATAGAAAGAGTTTTTATTTCTTGCCTCAAAACCCATAGCTTTGTACTTCATACAAAAAAACTACTGTAAAATTTATCCCAGCATTAAACCTCGCCTCTGCGGGGTTTTTCTATTTGTATTCCAAATTGAATTATTCTCAAAAAATAATTCTCAACAATTTTGCCAAGACTGCATAAAAATATCCAAGCAAACCTATTGAATAAGTGAAAGGTAAACACTGAAAACCTTAATCTGATTTTTTCAAACCATTCAAAACAACAAAACCAAGAAACAAACTTAAAGGATAATCAAAATGAAAATTACAAGTTCAACTTCTACACGTTTAGCCTTAGTAATGGGTTTAGCAATTGCTAGTTCAATTCTTAGTACTGTAGCTAAAGCTGAATCTATCCCACAAGTAAATTCTCATGGTAACGTATCTAATAAGCCTTTTATTACCAATGCTGCCCGTCGTGATACTCTTCATAATTTGAACCAACGACCGTTGAATATTATCTTAGAAACTGACGGTGGTAAAACAAAAGAATCGAGCGATAAAGGCAAAGATTCTAGCGATAAAGGTAAGGATAGTAAAGAGACTTGCGAAAGTGGTAACTGTGGTGGTGCTCTTATAGATAGAATTAATCCAGTTATTTTACCAGCAGATCAACTGAAAATTCCTGTACTCCAAAATGTACGTCCTCAAACTTTAATTAAAGTTAACAAGCCAATCTTCTAAAGAATAGAGATTTTGAAAAAAAGATTCCCGACTTCTTCAAAAAGCCGGGAATCTAAGCCTTCGATCAGAAAAATTATGGACTAAATATTATGGATTTATTAATTATTGGTTCGAGTGATGACATTTTTTGTCAAGCAGTTAACGAATTGGTTAGAAAAAAAGGTTATACGAGTGAAGTTTTAGATGTTTGCAATGCTGCAAGAATGTTTTCTATCAGTGTTACTTCTGAAAAATTATCTATTACACCAGAAATCCCAGTTATTTTACGAATTCCGCCACAGATGCCGATTCGCGCTAGTTTTGATGATTCTTTTATTTATGATGAGTGTCTTGCTACTTTATGGGCAGCGATGACATTATCTAAATCACCAGTAATTAATCGTCCAACTGCAAATAGTCTTTGGGGTAATTTATCATATTCTTCTAACTTGACTAAATTAAGGGCTGGTTATACTAGCAATCTAGAAGTATTCTCTTCGCAAGTTCCAGCATCACCACAAGCATTAGTTGATAAACAATGGTATCTCCAAGATTTAACTACTTATAATACTGCTGCATATCCAGAAATCCCTGAAGGGGTGGGGCCATTTCGCGCAAGTTGGGTTTCGGCTAACCTTGAATATGAAATTGTTGTTGTTTTAGAAGATAAAGCATGGCGTTGCACGAATACATCTCTAGAACATTTGCAGCTAAAAGAAAAAAGTATTTCGCTATTGAGAAATTTAGATTTAGTATTTGGCACTGTAACTTGGAGTATTGATAGCAACCTAAAGAGTGCCAATATTGCTCGTATTAACCCTTATCCATCGCTGGAAGAAATACAGTTTGTTTGGTCAGATTTTGCTCCCGCACTTTTGGAGACTATTTTCTCATGATTTATGCAATTGGTCTCGATTCAGATCGTACTTTTTGTCATTTTGTTAACTATGCTGAATCTCGTGGTGTTGAAGTCCAAGTAATTAATTTACGCGAAGTAATTCAAAATGGAGATTGGAGGCTAGCATTACCAGATGATAATCAAAGCTGGATAAGTTGTGCTAACGAAAAGTATTTATTAAATCCTCATGGTTCTTATTATTGTCGCTTGATTGACCTTTCAACCGTACAATCAGATGTACAAGATGCGATGCGATGGAAAAGCCTTCTTGCTGCACTTTGCTGTTGGCTAGAATATATTCCCGGTAACGTAATTAATCGTCCTGGTGCTGGCGCAAATAATTTCTCAAAGCCGCTTCATGAATTTCATCTGCAATCTTTAGGTTTTCAAGTTGCTGATAGCATTACCAGTTCCAATCCAGAAATTTTAGCTGAGTTTGCTAACGCCGGATTAACAATTGTTAAGACAACATCGGGTGTTCGTGCTGATAGTAGACTGGTAAAATCAGAGGAGTTTCTCGATTTCCACCCAGACGCAGGTCCAGTTCATTTACAAAGATATATACACGGTGCTGATGTTCGCGCCCATGTAGTGGGTAATAGAGTTCACGCAGAATTGATAAAATGTCCGCAGGTAGACTATCGCCATTTTCATGAAGAAGCTGAATATATCGAGTGGGAGTTACCAGAAGCTTTACACCAAAAAATTATTAATGCAACTGCTGCGTTGGGGTTAAAGTTTGCAGGTTGGGATTTTAAAGTTACTAACTCTCTAGAGTACTGGTGTTTAGAAGTTAATCCAATGCCAGGATACGATGGATATGATATTCGGGCAGATGGTAAAATAACAGATTCGCTATTAGCTTTGCTGACAGAAGATATTACAGAAAATAGTATTTATTCGTATACAGATTCGAGGAATGAAATTTTCTCAGAACAAATTGTGACAGTCGAACAATGTAATGATATTTGTTCTGTAATTCATAGTTTAAGAGAATTTTGGATAAAACGAGGGAACTCTCCAAAGTTTTTCTATACTTTAGGTACAGCTAGTTACTTAGATTTTTTAAAGCAACCTAATGTTTTTAGAGATTATTATACTATAGCTCGTGAATATAATCTACTTCTAGAAGAACACTTAGGTTGGCTTTATAAGTTAATCAAAGAATATTTAGAGCAGACGCTTATAAACCCTGTAGTGTATAAACCAGGTGCAGCACTGCCCGGTTTTCATATTTGGCAAGATGCTAATCTTATCACTAGACCAAATGCTACCACACACTTCGATTTGCAATACCGAAACCTCAAATGGGATGAAGGTAAACTCGATACTATAAACACAATATCCTTTACTTTACCAATTAAACTGCCTAAAAGTGGGGGTGGGTTGAATGTTTGGGATTTCAACTATATAAATGATTATAGTCAAGCGATCGCAAGCGATGTAGAAATTCTTAAACGATTTAGAACCAAAACTTTTCATGATTACAAAGTTGGTGAAATTGTCTTGCACAGTGGACACACACTTCATCAGATTGCACCAACTACTTTTATTTATCCTGACGATGAAAGAATAACTCTGCAAGGTCATGGATTGTTTTGCGATGGTCAATGGTTACTTTACTGGTAATACAATCCCCCAACTATGACAAGTGTTTGTATAGAAAATTTATCGGCTTGGGACTGCGATTCAGTTATTATTAGTTCTGTATATTAATCTTATCTGAGTTGTAAGTCTATGCTAATTTTACTCTAAAGTACAAGTTACAGACCATTAGAGATGAAGGAGTTTTGAGAAAAATTTAGCATATTTGCAAATGTTTTACTGTTTTTAAGCGGTTATTTAACTTATTGAATAATCATCAACAATTTGATTTTCCTAAGTTACAACAGTATCTACCTTGTTGACAACGCATTTAGGACTACTATAATGCCACCAATTGGGATCGCTAGTCGCTCAACTTCAGTCAAACAAACTGCAACTCCTAAGCTATGGCTAATGTTGGTGGGAGTCAATCAATATCAAGATGACGGACTACCCAGCCTTAGTTATTCAACAGTAGATTGTCAGGGTTTAGCAGAAGCATTAGTAGATGCTTCTGCACAATTTACTAAAACAGAGGTAACAATACACCATGATTTTGCACCGCAACCACCGTCTTTAGAAAACATCCGTGCTAGTCTTTGGCAAATTACCACTGCGGCTCAACCTATTGATACTATTCTATTTTATTTTTCTGGACATGGAATTGTAGAACCAAACACGCAGCAAGCATTTTTGTGTTTAGCAGATACTCAAAAATCCAATCTCCAAAACACAGCTTTAGCTTTGCAAGAACTTTTGCTATTGTTGGGTAATAGCGGAGCGCAAAATCAGCTTGTTTGGCTAGATGCTTGTCATAGTGGCCGGATGACACTCAGAGGTACAACAATAGAATCATTGCTGAATGCTACACCAAAAATGGTTGAAGTATTACAGCAGCGTGCTGCTAAAAGTAAAGGTTTTTATGCTTTGCTTTCCTGTGATGCTAACCAGCAATCTTGGGAGTTTCCCGAATTGGGACATGGGGTATTTACTTATTATTTAATGAAAGGATTGCAAGGTGAGGCAGCAGATAGTCAAGGCTTAATTTATGTGGATAATTTGTATCGATACGTGTATCATCAAACTCTCCAATATATAGATAAAAGTAATCAACAATTGCGGCTGATTAATCAGCAGAAAAAAACTAAAGGAGAAACTCAGCTTTTTCGAGAATATCCATTGCAAACTCCTAAACGAATTGTTGAGGGAGTTGGGGAACTAATTGTAGGGAAAAGATTAACTCAGGCAACTCTTGGAGTGCATCGCCGGATAGGAATAGTAGTAGAGGGATTATCAGTCAGCAAAACAACATTAGATATTAGCAAATTTCTCGGAAGTGCTGGAGATTTTGCACTAGAGTATTTGCCAGCAACAAAAGTATCTGCCGATCGCATTAAAGAAGCGATCGCTCGTCATTTACAACAACCAGCATCAGAAGTGATTCTGCTTTATCTGCGGGGACGAATTGAAGAAACCGACGCAGGTGAATGGTTATTGCTGGGAGAAAATATCTGCATCAAGCGTTCCTGGTTAAAACAACAGCTACGCCTTTGTACAGCTCAACAAATTATTATCCTCGATTGTCCTGTAGCTAATACATCCTTGCAAGATTGGGTAGAAGATTTGCAAATTGACTCCCACCAAGGACAATGTTTAATCGCTTACGCCTCACCTACTGAAGAACCAGAACGCTTTGCCCAAAAATTTCTTGATACTTTGATGGCGGCAACGCATACAGATGGACTCTCAGCCGCCGGAGCGATCGCTCAATTACAATTATCTTTGGCAGGTAGCGGTGTGACTCTTTCCATCTGGCTATCAGGCACACAAGGCATTATAGAAATTCTCCAAGCAAAAACTTACACGAACACACCAGAAACAACCACAGGATTGGATTTGGGGGTATGCCCATACATGGGGCTAAATGCTTTTTTGGAAGAAGATAGTCAATATTTTTACGGTAGAGAAGCTTTAACTCAGCAGTTAATTCATCAACTACGCGATCGCTCTTTTCTAGCCGTCATCGGTGCTTCTGGAAGTGGCAAATCTTCAATTGTGCAAGCTGGTGTAATCCCCCAACTGCGATTGGGTAAACAAATACCCAGCAGCGAACAATGGTGGATTGGAAGCATTCGTCCAGGGGCAAATCCGCTTGAAGCTTTAGCGCGGCGGCTTGGGGGAGGGGGTAGGGGGCAGGGGAGCAGAGGGGCAGGGGGAGCAGGGGGAGCAGGGGGGGCAGGGGGAGTAAAAGAGCAAAAGAATTATTCTTACCCAATCCCCAGTCCCCAGTCCCCAATCCCCAGTCCCCAGTCCCCAGTCCCCAGTCCCCAATCCCCTCATCTTTTGTTAGAAGGAATATTTCACCAAGGGGTAGAGGGATTTGTTTACTGGATACGCAATCAACCCCATCGAGTTGTGGTGCTAGTGGTAGATCAGTTTGAGGAAATCTTTACTCTAGCTCCAACTCCAGACAGAGAGCTATTTTTAGAATTATTGCTGGGAGCGGTGCAATATGCTGGCGATCGCTTCAAATTAATTATTACTTTACGCGCAGACTTTATTGCCTCCTGTTTGGAAGTACCAGCACTAGCTAAAGCTTTGCAGGATTTGAGCGTGTTAGTTCCACCGAAGCTAAGTTTGGATGATTATCGACGGGTGATTCTCAACCCGGCTCAACAAGTCGGGTTAAAAGTAGAAGCAGAACTGGTTGAAGTATTGTTGCGGGAGCTAAATCACTCGCCAGGAGATTTACCGTTACTGGAATTTGTTTTAGAGCAATTATGGGAACATCGAGTTGCTGGTGAGTTGACTTTACAAACTTATCAAGAGCAACTAGGCGGAATTCAAGGAGCATTAGAGCGATCGTCTCAGGCTGTTTACGAAAGTTTAGATTCCCAAATGCGAGAGTGTGCTAAATGGATTTTTTTATCTTTGACACAACTAGGTGAGGGTACAGAAGATACTCGTAGGCGGGTACATAAATCAGAGTTAATAGTCAAAAAATATCCAGCCGCATTGGTAGAAAAAACCCTCAACGCCTTAACTGCTGCTAAGTTAGTGGTGATGAATTTAGAAGAAGAAGAACTAACAAAAGGACAAGGTGGACAAGGTGGACAAGGTAGACAAGGAGAACAAGAAAAAATTTCTCCCCCTACTCCCCCTGCTCCCCTTGCCTCCCCTGCTCCCTTACTCCCCTACTCCCCTTCTCCCATCACAGTAGAAGTCGCCCATGAAATCCTCATCCGTCATTGGTCAACTTTACGCTGGTGGTTAGAAGAAAATCGCGATCGCTTGCGAAAACAAAGGCAAATTGAGCAAGCTTCGCAATTGTGGCTGCAACGCAGTCAGCAAGCTGATTTCTTATTACAAGGAGTGCGGCTAGCCGAGGCAGAAGATATATATATTAAATATACCGACGAGCTTTCTGCTGATGTGCAACGGTTTATTGAAGCTTGTTTAGTACAAAGAAAACAACAGCAACAACAAGAGAAAAGAAGACTCAAGCAAGCCCAAAGGGCTGTAGTTGCACTCAGTGTTTTGGGATTAGCGGCTGTCTGTTTTGGCTCTTTAGCCTATTGGAAATCCCAAGCAGCCCAATTGCGAGAAATTGAAGCCTTAAATGCCTCATCTCAAGCTAATCTTTTATCACATCAGCAGTTAGAAGCATTAATCGCCAGCGTCAAAGCAGGTAAACAGCTAAAAAACACTCTTGTAGCACCAGCCAATTTGCAAACTCAGACTCTCAATGTTTTACAACAAGTAATTTCTGGAACCCAAGAGCGCAACCGCTTGGAAGGGCATAGCGCTGAAGTATCGAGCGTGAGTTTCAGTCCTGACGGCGAAACAATTGTATCGGCTAGCAACGACAAAACGGCCATAATTTGGGGACGGGATGGCACAAAGCTACGAACATTAACAGGGCATACTGATATAGTGCGGAGTGTCAGTTTCAGCCCAGATGGTCAAACGCTCGCAACTGCTAGTTTCGATCGCACCGTCAAGCTTTGGAGAACTAGTGACGGTGGTTTAATTAGAACACTAAAAGGTCATACTGCGGAAGTTCTGAGTTTATCTTGGTCTGGCAACGGTAAGACGATCGCCACTGGTAGCGCCGATCGCACTGCTAAAATTTGGCAAGTTAGCAATGGTCATTTGCTCAGAACTTTTAGCGGATATAGGGATTTTGTTAATAGTGTCAGTTTTAGCCCTGATGGGGAAATTTTGGCGATCGCTAGTGCAGATAAGACTGTTAAACTTTGGAGGGTTAGCGATGGATTGTTGCAAAAAACCCTACTTGGGCATAGCGCCGGAGTTTCCAGTGTCGCTTTTAGCCCCGATGGTCAAATAGCTTCAGCTAGTGTTGATAAAACCGTGAGACTCTGGCGCAGAGATGGCACACTGCTAAAAATTATTCCAGCGCACAATGCAGCAGTTCTCAGCGTCAACTTCAGCCATGATGGTCAAACCCTAGCTTCCACCAGCGCTGATAGCACAATCAAACTTTGGAGTTCTCAAGACGGCTCTTTACGCCAAACTTTACTAGGACATAGCATTGCAGTCTACAGCGCCAGTTTTAGCCCAGATGACCAGACCTTAGTTTCGGCTGGCGCTGATAAAACTGTTAGACTTTGGCAGCGAGATAATCCTCTAT
Source organism: Nostoc sp. ChiSLP03a (assembly GCF_034531215.2). Lineage (NCBI taxonomy): Bacteria > Bacillati > Cyanobacteriota > Cyanophyceae > Nostocales > Nostocaceae > Nostoc > Nostoc sp. ChiSLP03a. Next base: position 2,539 of record NZ_JAVRBQ020000028.1, on the reverse strand, counting down.
TCAAAACTCTGACAGGATCTCAAGGTCAACTCTATAGTGTGAGTTTTAGCCCCGATGGACAAACTCTAGCCACCGCAGGTCAAGACACTACGATCGAGCTTTGGCAGACTCGTGACGGAACTTTGCGCCAAACTCTGGAAGGTCATAGTACTTCAATTTATGGACACAGCGATGAAGTCTACAGTTTAGCCTTCAGCCCTGACGGCAAGACATTAGCCTCAGCAAGTCTTGACCATTACATTAAACTTTGGCGGACTCGTGACGGCTATATGATTAAAACCCTCCAAGGTCATCAACGCGAAGTCAATAGTCTCAGCTTTAGCCCGAATAGTCAAATTCTGGCGAGCGCCAGTGCTGATATGACCATTAAACTTTGGAATATTCAAAAAAAAGCTTTAATTAAAACTCTCCAAGGACACACGGCTGAAGTTTTGAGCGTTCGTTTCAGCCCTGATGGTCAAGTACTGGCCTCAGCTGGTAGAGATAACAAAGTTTTGCTTTGGAGAGTTAAGGATGGCAAGTTACTGTATAGTTTGCCAGGACATACTAATGCTGTCAACGCCATCAGTTTTAGTCCTGACGGTCAAGTACTCGCCTCGGCTAGTGCTGATAAAACTATCAAACTCTGGCAAGTCAGCAATGGAACTTTACTACAAACTCTTACAGGACATACTGATGCCATCTACAGCGTCAGCTTTAGTCCTGATGGTAAAATACTCGCCTCAGCGAGCGGTGATGGAAGCATTAAACTTTGGAACCGTGAAGGCAGAGAACTCAAAACTCTTCCAGGACATACTGATGCAGTATTGAGCCTCAGTTTTAGCCCTGATGGAAAATTTTTGGCTTCTGCCAGTTTTGATGGTACTGCTAAACTTTGGCGTCTTCAAAGCACAGAACTGCAAACCCAAGATTTAGACAATCTACTGATTCGCAGTTGTTATTTGCTAAAGGATTACCTCAAAACTAACCCGAATATTAGCGACCAAGAACGGGGTTGGCTATGTTCAGATTTACGGAGCTAGAATTGATCGTATTTTGTAAACCTGTACCCAGTTGCAACAATGTATCTCTGCGAGGAGGTCTGGGCCCAGGGCCTTTTACTGGCGAGTTCCCACCGGTTGGCCCCGGTGATTGGCCATCTCCTGGGTTCCTGAGTTGATTCTCAATTACAGGAGTTTGAAACTCCCCTTTTACCAGAACTGGTTGTAAATTACCAACTTTAGGTGTAATAAGTTGTACAGGATTTGCCAAAGTAGGTAATGCAGTGAATAATATCGTTGGTAATGCGATCGCTAAACCCAAAATTTGCTTTTGCATATCAAGCCTTTTTCCTTTTAATATATACTTTCAGCTGAACTACTAGGGAGCCTGTACTTCTGTAGATACTTAACTACAAAGGCAAGCAACAGTATTCCAGATTATGGGTTTAAAACCCTTCACTGACTTAATAGATCCAGTTGAGTGTTTTTATGCAGTTTTCTGAGTAGTGTTTCCAGAACTTATGTCCATTGAATAATTAAAGCGATCGCCGCCAAACAATTTGTTAACTCCTCTAGACTTTGAGTTAACAATTAATTTTCGGCGTATATTGCCAAAAGCAATTCATTTTAAGCACTAGTTGGCTCTGCATAACCTTGAATATTTTCCGGCTCAAAAGAGCGTAAGATACCCGTAGCACGTCGGGTTAGCTCCTCTGTTCCTTTAACCACTATTAAATACTTGCCTGCATTTAAACGATTGCGATATGGCAAAGCATCACCACTACCTACGGTAAGACCAACTCCACCACCTACTAGATAAGCCCCTAAAACACCAGAAGCTGCTCCTAAAATTCCGCCAATAATATGGCTGCCAATATCACCTAGCGCAAAGATTTCAATACCAGTTAGATAATTAAAGGCATAACCAGCGATAAACCCAAAAGGTACTAACCAGTATAATAATCGCTTTGCTCCTTTTCGAGCTTGTTGATTCGGGTCAATCAGCTTGTAATCATCAGCACTTTTATAACCATTGCCCAAGATATCTACTTGGTTTGGAGATAAACCATCATTTGTTAAGGCAGAATAAGCTGCTTCTGCTTTTGACTTGTCTGGTAAAACTGCAATGAGGTAATTCATAGAACAAAATCCCACTAGATTATTTTCAAAAGTTTTATCAACAATAGGCTATTTTCTAATTACTCATTATTTCGGCTAATTTACTATTATTGTTTCATCGAGCTAAATATAAAAATAAATTTGATATTTGAAAACTGAACAAATAAAATTGCACATATTAACTAGGACACCAAACCATAGTCTTGAAAACATCTTTCTCAAGAGTTACTTACCAAAAATACTTTTAATTCTTTAGAAATAACTATTGATCTTGATTTTTAACCTTCCGATAGAAGTTCTTCTTATACCAATTTAATGTGAAGTTACACATATCTAGATCCCCCTAAATCCCCCGATAAATTGGGGGACTTTGATATGTTTTTCTGGTTCCCCCCTTTATAAGGGGAGCCAGCGCGGTCTTGGGGGTTTCCCCCATGAGC